>NZ_JBHZAG010000166.1:0-9921 GCF_042754125.1 Amycolatopsis sp. NPDC059235 | reverse complement strand
CGCCTTGACAAGCACCCGCCGTCCGTCGTCACAATCAGCTTCGGGGTGCCCCACGCAACCAACGTGCGCAATGTCGCCGCCAGGCGACGAGCCGACTCACCGCCCCCCAGGCCACCGCCAAGGCAACACCACCTCAGCAGCCCCCTGCCCCCGCCGCACCGGCTCAGCAGCAGCAACCCACCGCCCGTCCCGCAAACTCTCCACCCCAGTAGAAGCCCCGATCTCCGCAGGCGAAGACGAAAACACCTGCCCCCTCCCCTGCAGATCCGCGACCTCCGGCTGAGCCAAGAACCCAGCCTCCACATCCGCCTTGGCAGAATTCCGCTGAGAAGCCCGCGGAGCGGCAATGGCATCCTCCAACGACAACCCCCGATCAATCCGCCCGAGCAAAACCTGCAGCACCGTCGTAATAATCGACGCACCCCCAGGCGACCCAGTAGCAAAGAACGGCTTCCCGTCCCGCAAAACCACAGTAGGAGCCATCGAAGACCGAGGCCGCTTCCCAGACCCAGGCAGATTAGGATCCGGAACCCCAGGCGTAACCGGCACGAACGAGAAGTCAGTCAGCTCATTGTTGAGCAAGAACCCCCGCCCCGGCACCACAATCCCGCTACCACCCTCCTGCTCGATAGTAAGGGTGTAAGCAACAACATTCCCCCACTTATCCGCCACAGTAAGGTGAGTGGTGTTCTCCCCTTCATAAGGCGTAGGCGCCCCAACCGAACCAGCACCACAAGGCTGAGGATGGCGAGGATCAGCAGGCGCAACAGGACTGACCCCAGCCCGATCCCGAGAGATCAAACAAGCCCGACTGTCCGCGAACCCCTGACTCAGCAACTCCTTAGCCGGAACATCCACCACCGCCGGATCGCCGATCCACCGATTCCGGTCAGCGAACGCATACCGCGAAGCCTCCAGGAAATACTGCAGATAATCAGCCTTGCTCGCCCCGCGAAGATCAAATTTCTCCAGGATATTCAACGCCTCGCCCACGGTAAGCCCGCCAGACGAAGGCGCGGGCATCCCGTAAACGTCCAATCCGCGATACTCAGTATGCGTAGGCTCGCGCTCAATAGCCCGATACGCGGCAAGATCAGAAACGGAGAGCTTCCCCGGACGAACATTCAGCGAAGAAGCCGGATCAACCGGCGGCTGCTGAACAGTCCGGGCGACATCCGCCCCGATATCGCCGCGGTACAACGCATCCGTCCCCCGCCGAGCCAGCTGCCCGTACGTAGCAGCCAAATCGGGATTCCGGAAGACCGTCCCCGGCGCGGGCGGCTGCCCGCCCGGCAGATACAACGACCGGGTAGAAGGAAACGCGGCGAACCGCCCGGCATTGTGCGCGACCTGATCATGGAACGTCTGGTCGACCACGAACCCCTTGCGCGCCAACCGCTCCGCCGGGGCGATCGACTGCGCGAGCGAGCGCGTCCCCCACTTGCGCAACGCGTCACGCCAAGTAGCCGGAGTGCCCGGCACCCCGACGCTCAACCCGCTCGTCACGGCGTCCGCGAACGGCAGCGGCTTGCCGTTCTCCACGAACAGGTTCTCGTCCGCGGTCTTGGGCGCGGTTTCCCGCCCGTCGAGCGTGTGGACCTTGCCGGTCTTCGCGTCGTAGTACACCAAGAACCCGCCCCCGCCGATGCCGGCCGAGAACGGGTCCGTAACGCCGAGCGCGGCCGCGACGGCGACCGCCGCGTCGACGGCGTTGCCGCCGCCGCGCAGCACCTGCGTGCCGATGGCCGTGGCGTCGGCGTCGATGCTCGACACCGCGCCGAGATAGCCGGTCGCGACAGGCGATTTAGGAGTGGGAACGGCGGCCGAGGCGCTGGCCGCCCCGGCCGTGGACACCAGAGCGGCCACGGAGAGCACCGCGAGGATTCGCTTTCCGGTCGTGGGCATGCGGGCGAGTCTGCCCCGCGGCAGAACCGGTGTCCACACTCATTTCGAGGCCGCCATCGCCACCGCGGTCAGCGTCGCCAGGCCGCCGACCCCGAACACTCCGACCACCAGCCCGGACACCGCGGCGACCGACGCGGCCAGCTTCACCGCCAGCCCGGCGATCCAGCGCAGCACCCGGATCAGCGCGACCAGCACCACCAGCGCGAGCACGAGCACCCCGGCCGGCACGCCTTGCCCGCTTTGCGCGGCGGCCAGCACGGTGGTCATATCCGCACCTGTATCCGCGGTTCGCGAAGGTCCTCGCGCCCGAATTCGCGCAGGTTCTCGGAAGCGCGCCTGCGCATTTCCTCGCGGGCCTGAACGCGCTTGCGCTCCGACCCCAGCTGCCACACCCAGCGCCAGCCCGCGACCGTCGCGATCAGGGAGCCGGCGAGGATCACCAGGAACGCCTGCGCGACAAGCCCGTGAAGCGATTCGAAACTCAGCAACACCAGCAGCGCCCACACCTGAGCGACGGTGAACGGGACGACCAGAGCTGCCGCGTACACCCCCCGACGCCAGCGAACCGGCTGAGGAGCGGGAAGAAACGGTTCCATGACTGCCTCCCTCGGTGGTGTGTATCCAGAAAACCCCGGCGGAGCCGGGAAATCTGTGTCAGCTGACACGTTCAGCGGGCGAGCCGCCGCAATTCCGCGAGCCGGTGCACGGTCACCTGGCCGCGCGCGGTGCTGATCACCCCCTGGCGGCGGAGTTCCCGGGTCACCCGTGCCCACGATTCGCGCGAAATCGCCGCTGTCATCGCGAGTTCCGCTTGCGTGCCGGGCACCGCGACTTCGATGTCCGTGCCGCGCCGCACGCCGTGCTGCACCGCCAGCTGCATCAGCTGCGCGGCCACGCGGCGGGTGCTCGTCCCGCCGCCGATGTCGAGCCACTGCCGTCCGACGTCGCGCATCCGGTCGGCCAGCACTTGCAGCAGTGCCCAGGAAATCGCCGCCTCGCGCCGGCACAGCGCGACGAACCGCGCGGCGGGCACGACCAGGACGTCGAGTTCGTCGAGTGCCTGCACTGTCGCCGACCTCCGTCCGCCGTCGATCACGGCCAGTTCGCCGATCACGTCGCCCGCGCCGCGGACGCCGATCACGACCTCGCGCCCGTCCGGCGTCGCGTTGGTGATCCGGACGTGGCCGGCCAGCAGGAGAAGCACCACCGAGGCCCGCTCGCCTTCGCGGCAGAGGACGTCCCCGCGCCGATAGGCCTTGCGGACGGACAGCTCTTCGAACTTCGCGCGGTCCGCGGCGCCCAGCGCCGGCCAGAACCCGATCGTCTCCACAGCGGTCCACCCTCCTCGTCGCCGGCCGGACCGCTCAGGCGATCAGTCCCGCTCCCGGCCGGACGGCGTCGGTGGTGCGGACCCAGCCCCGCGTCCGCTGTCCGCCGACCCGGACGGTGAAGGCGTGGGCGAAGGAGCTGCGGTCGATCCCGGCGTAGCCGTGCCGGACGACCGAGCGGTGGATGGCGTTCGAGACGACGAGGGCGAGCGGGCCGGACGAACTGCGCAGCCTGCGTCTCAGGTCAGGCGCATCGAGAAGCCGGCAGGCGATGTCGACGTCCTCGCCGTACGGGCCGTGCGCGTCGTAGTGCACCTCGCCGGCGTGCACCGAAACGCGCAGCCGGAAGGCCAGTTCGGGGTCCTGGTCGCCGTGCCGGGCGAGCAGTTCGGTCAGCGCGGGCACCACGCGGGCGAGCAGCACTGTCTTCGGGACCTCGTCGACCGGCCGGACGAGGCACAGCGCCCCGTCGCCCCGGTCGATGAACGGGTCCCGGAACCGCTCGGTGATGCCCCCGGCCAGGAACGCCTCGTCGAGCAGGTCGAACAGGACCGAACGGAGCCCGGCCCGAGCCGGGTTCGTGCGGGTTGTCGACCCTTCGATGTCGACCACCACGATGGCTCGGTGTACTGGTGCCTGTACTGCTGAGGTGTCCATGACCGCCCCCCTATTTCAGGAAGCTACTGAAATCTAGTAGACTTTCACAGCAGCTACTATAAGGGCGGGCCCGGACTGAAACAATGGTGTCGCGCACACGACATCTTCCGTTCAGGCAAGGGTCCGGTCCGCAATTGGCAACCCCTGAACGCTCGCCGACACTCCACCCCCGGCCCGTCCGGCCACCCCGGCGTCCCGGGTGTAGAATCCCCGCCATTCACGTCTGACTGAACTTCACTGAAGGGTCTGAAGTCGTGTCTCAGCCCAACCCCGCGCTCGCCGCCCGCCTGCGTACCCTGCGCAAGGAGAGCTGGTCCGACGTGGTGCTGACCCAGCGCCAGCTCGCCGAGGCCTTCGGCGTGAGCACCGGTCTGCTGTCGTCGTGGGAGAACGTGGCGAAGCCGGTGACGCCCCCGCAGCCGAGGCTCGAGGCGTACGCGACCTTCTTCGCCACCCGCCGCTCCGTCCACGGCCGCGAACTTCACCTGCTGGACATCGAAAACCTGACCGACGACGAGCGCACCGCCCGCAAGGAGCTGCTCGCGGAGCTGCAGGCACTGCGCGGCGACCTCGAAGACCCGCCCGCCCAGCCGGTCTTCGCCCCCGAGAGCCTGTGGCACTTCCCGCCGAAGCAGGACATCGTGATCGTCTGCGCGCAGCTGCCGGAGAAGTACCGCATCGCCTACACCGACCCGTCCAGCCCGGACTACGTGAACCTCTACACCTACGCCGACCCGGACGCGCTGATCGAGCTCTACGGCCACATCCGCGCGTGCAACCCGGCGAGCGACGTCACCTTCCGCACCACCGACCAGAACACGACGCTGTCGGCGGACGAGTACACCGCGCACCTGGTGCTGCTCGGCGGCGTCGACTGGAACCCGCAGACCCGCGCGCTGCTCGACCGGGTCGACGTGCCGGTCCGCCAGATCAGCCGCAAGGGCGACGAGGACCAGCTGGAGGCCGGGTTCGAGGTGACCTGCGCGGACGGGACCACCCGGATGTTCAGCGCCAAACTCCGCGACGGCGTCCTGCTCGAAGACGTCGCGCACTTCTACCACGGCGTCAGCCCGCTCAACCGCAAGCGCACTGTGACCGTGTGCAACGGGATGTACGGCCGCGGCACCCTCGGGGCCGTACGAGCGCTGACCGACCGCCGCTTCCGCGACCGCAACCAGGCCTACCTTGACCAGCGCTTCGCGGGCGCGGATTCCTTCAGCATCATCAGCCGGGTCCCGGTGTTCGACAACCAGGGGCTCACCCCCGACTGGACCCTGCGAGAGAACCGGCTGCACGAGTGGCCAGAATCGAGCCTCCCATGACCGCGACCGTCGCAGCGCCGGCGCAGCACACGACGCACCAGCGGCTGTTGCACCATGTCGCCGCCGAGGACGCTCCGCAGGCCCAGCTGGACGCGATCGTCGTGCCCAACGGCAGGCCCGCCGCCTACCTCAAGGACGCTTTCCGCGCGGCTCGCGAGGTCGACGCCACGCTCCTGTTGCTGTGCAGCAAAAGCGCCCGGGCGACCGACGCGGTGCTCGCCGCGAAACGCGCCGGGGTGCGCGTCCGCGCGATCGACACTGACGAAGCCGCCGGTCTCGGCGCCGTTCCGCCCTTCGCGACGAGCAGGCTGCTGCAGGCGAAACGCCAGTTGCGCCGCACTGACACGAGCTTCAAGCGCAACCTCGGCGTGCTCGTCGCCGACCTCGCGGGCTGGCGGCGCATCCTCTTCCTCGACGACGACATCCACCTTTCGCGGCCTGGCGATCTGCGCGCCGCGGCGGGCCTGCTCGACGCATACGCGGCGGTCGGCCTCGCCAACACCGGCATGCGGGACAACTCCGTGGTGTGCCACGCCTACCACGAGTCCGGAGGACAACAGGACACGTTCGTCGGCGGCGGCGCGCTGGCGGTCGGGCGCGACGCGTTCTCCTCGTTCTTCCCGGACATCTACAACGAGGACTGGTTCTTTCTCCTCAGCGGCACCGGATTGCGCGCCACCGCGGTCACCGGCTCCGCGTACCAGCACGACTACGACCCCTACCGCGACACCATGCGCGCCCGGTCGGAGGAACTCGGCGACACGCTGGCCGAGGGCCTCTACTGCCTGCTGGACAACGGCATGAGCCTCGCCGACGCGACCGCCGAGCACTGGGCGAGCTTCCTGGAAAGCCGCCGGGCGTTCATCAGCACCACGCTTCAGCAGGTCCAGGACGCGCCATACCTGACCGGTGCGTACGAGGCGCGGATGATCGCGGCGTTGAAGGCCGCGCTCGGCCGCAGCCTGCTGATCGACCCGGACCTGTGCGTCCGGTATCTGCGCGCTTGGCAGCGCGACCGGGACACCTGGCAGACGCATCTGCTGTCGCTGCGCGCGCGGCACGGGGCGCCAGGCGATCCGGACGCCGCCTTCGACACGCTGGGCATCTCGGAGATCGTGCACAAGTCCTGAAGGTTCACCGTTCGCCGCACGTGCGGCTCGCCAGCGGTGCGGGGCTGTCGTCCGGCAACCCTTTGACCAGGACGTGGCACCGTTCGGCCTCGGAAATCGTGCGCCCGTCGGGCGAAACGCGCTCCGCGTAGCAAACGACGGTGCCGTGGCCCCAGTCCCGGTAACCGAGGCGGCTGTACAGCCGGGCGGCGCGGGTGTTGTCGGTGCGGACCGCGAGCGCGCCGAGGGCGTGGCCGTGGCCGGCCAGGTAGTCCTCGGCCGCGTGCACGAGAGCGGCGCCGATGCCGCGGTTGCGCGCGTCCGGGGCGACTTCCAAGTGAGTCAGCAGCGGAACGCCCGGCAGATGGCCGCGGATCGGCGGCTCCTCGGCGTCTTCCAGCCACAGGTAGACGGCCCCGACCGGCCGCGCGGAGCACCACGCGGCGAACAGCACGCCGAGCCCCTTCGCCTGCCGGGTGAACCGGTCCTCGAAGAACGCCTGGTCGCCGAAGACCTCCGCCAGCACCGCGAGGTCCGCCTGCTCAGCCGGCCGGATCGAGACGTCGCCCATCAACGCCGACTCCTGTCCGCAGGACCGGGCACGCGCCGCGCGCGCGGGAGGCCGGCCCGGAGCCGGCCCGGGCCGCGGTCCTGATCATGGCCGCCCGGCCTCAAGAGTAAGTGTGCGCTCGGTAGGCGCGAAGACTGCAGATGCCGCAGCCCGGACCTGCGAACGGAGCAACCGGCTACCCTGCGCGACCGCGCCCCTCCCCCGGTTTCCACCTCCCCAATACACCCCGGGACGAACCGGTTCAAACGGAACTCGCGCAGCAGCACGGAAAACCGCCTTCGGGGCGGGGTTCGGTGAGGGAATTAGCGGCTGGCTAGATCGGGTTCAGCGGATCCAGTTGCGCGGGCGGCGGTTGGGGCGGATCGCGGGCCCGTCACGCCCCGCGTTGGCCCGGGGCTGCTCGCGGCATGGGAGCGGCTCTGCGTCGGCGGGCCAATGCAGGTGAACGAACGCAGCGGCGCCTGTGGCTGGCTCTCGTCGTCAAGCAACGAGCCGGATGGCTCGAACGGGACCCGCATCGGGTCGGCTTCCTGTCCGGGCTTTCCCGCGCTGCCGGGCCGCGCGCCGAAACCGCCTGACCAAGTCCACCGGAACCAACCGCCCCCAAACCGGCCTGACCGCCACCCGAACCTTCCCGCACCATCGCGCCGCGCGCCCAAACCATCCGGGCGCAACCCCTAAATCAAATCCAGCGGAGCCAACTGCACCTGTAGCCGCCCGACCGCCGCCCGCCCACGCAACCGCCTAAATCAGGTCCAGCGGGTCCAACTGCACCCGCACCGGCTCGACCGCCTTCCGGGCGTCTCGGCGGGCCACCGCGTCTCGCACAACCGTCGCCAGGGCGCGGCCGTCCGGGCGGGCCACCCGCACCAGCGCCCGCTCGCGTTCGGCGTTGCCTTCGTCGTCGAAATCGCCCAGCGGGACCGGGCCGAGCACCTCGCCGGTGTCCGGCAGCGGGAGGTCGTCGAGCACGCTCGCCACCGCGGCCGGGCTCCCCTCGACGCTCGCCATCCGCATCGCGGGCGGGAAACCCAGCTCCCGGCGTTGCTCCAGCTCCTGGCTCGCGTGCCATCCCGGATCCCAGCGCACCAACGCCTGCACCACGGGCAGCCCGGCCTCCGCGCCGACGACCACCCGGCCGCCGCCCGACGCCGGGCGGACCAGCGCGCCGGCGGCCATCCAGCGGCGGAGGGTTTCTTCCGCGGCGCGCAGATCCTGACGGCCGAGCAGCGCCCAGCCGTCCAGCAGCAGCGCCGCGCCGTAACCGCCTTCGGCGACCGGTTCCGCGCCTGGCGTGCAGACCACCAGAGCCGGGCGGCCGGGAACGGTCGCCAGGACTTCAGTCGCGCCGGAGGTTCGGACGGGCACCCCGGGGAAAGCCCGGCCCAGTTCTTCGGCGGTGCGTTTCGCGCCGACGACGACTGCCCGCAGCCGGACGGAACCGCAAGCAGGGCAACGGAAAGCGGTCTCGGGGACGCCGCACCACCGGCAGGCGGGCGGGCGCGGGGCGCCGTCGACCGAACCGCCGGGCAACGCCAGCGGACCGGCGCAGCGGCGGCAGTGGGCGGGCGTTCGGCATTGGCCGCAGGACAATCCGGGGACGTAGCCGCGGCGCGGGACTTGGACCAGAGCGGGCAATCCGGCAGCGAAGGCTTGGCGTGCCGCTTCGAAAGCGACTGCGGGCAGGCGGGCTACGCGGGCGGCTTCGTCGCGCGCTACGTCGAAGTCCTCGCCGACCGGTGTGACCCGCGGGGCGGCGGCACGGAGTTCGGTGCGCCCGGCCTGGATTTGCTGTGCCCAGCTGGATTCCACCAGCAGTTGCGCCTCGGCGGTTCGGGCGAAACCGCCGACCAGGAACGCTGATTTCGTTGCGTGGGCCCGATCCATCAGCACATCTCGTACGTGCGGGTACGGGGCATGCGGATCCAGGTGCAGGTCGTCGCCGTCGTCCCAGACTACGAACAGGCCTGGGTCTTTGACGGGGGCGAACATCGCCGCTCGGGTGCCGACTACTACGCGGACTGCGCCGCGCAGAACGGAAAGCCAGCGGCGGTATCGCTCCGCCGGTCCCAGACCGGCGATCAGCGCTGCGACGCCTTGTTCTCCGACGAGCTCGACGCAGGCGTCATGCACTCGGGTCAGGTCGCGGTGGTCGGGGACCACCAGGACCGCGCCTCGGCCTTGGGACGCGGCGGTGGCGGCTGCTTCGGCAAGACGGCGGGGCCAGTCTTCGCCGGGGAGGGCTTGCCAGACCGCGTTGGCTTGGCGGGCTTCGGTTATGGCTTCCAGGAAGGCTTCGCCGCGTTGGTAGCGGGTCCAGGCGGAGATGTCCGGCGCGACCGGTGCCGGGGCCGGTTCCGCGGGTGGTTCGGCTTCTGTCTTCGCGTGTCGCGGGGGCAGGGCCAGGCGGAGGACGTCGGAGAGGGTTCCGGCGTAGCGGTCGGCTACTGAGCGGCAGACGGCGTGCAGGCTCGGCGGGAGGACCGGTTCGCTGGAGGTTACTCGTTCCAGGTAGGCGAGTTTGCGTTCGTAGTCCGTGGTGTCGGTGCGTTCGATGAGGTAGCCGTCGACCAGTTGGCCGGCGAAGCGCACTCGGACTCGGCAGCCTGGGACTGCGGATTCGTGGAGTTTTTCCGGGACTTGGTAGTCGAAGGTGCGGTCTAGGTGGGCTAGCGGGATGTCGACCGCGATCTTCGCTACGGGGAGTTCTGGAGCTGGGGTTTGCTGGCCTTTGCGGGAACGGGCGGGTTTGGCTTTGCTGGGCTTCTTCGCCGGGGTGGCCTTCGGCTCCGGGGTGGAGCGCGAAGGCTCCGGGAGGTCCCACAGGGGGGTGGGTTCGGAGCTGGTCACTTGGAGATCTCTACCAGACTCGTCCGACAGTCCTGTCGTGAGCGTTCCCCTTCGGGGGGAGGGGTTGCGTGGGGCACCCCGAAGTTTGATTGTCCTGACGGTTCGGGGGTGCTTGTCAAGGCGGGAAAGATGCCTTGTCAAGCACCCCCGAACCGCAGGGAGGCTTCGTATCGGGGTTG
>NZ_JBHZAG010000165.1:0-10019 GCF_042754125.1 Amycolatopsis sp. NPDC059235 | reverse complement strand
GTTTTGTATATTAGACTGGTGGCCTTGACAAGCACCTCCGCGCCGTGTTTTTGGCTTCGTATCGGGGTTGGGGGTGGGGTGGGTGCTTTGACGGTTGGGTGCATCGGCTGCGGTTTGGTGAGTGGGGCGGGGCTTGCGCCCCAATGTGGCGTTGGGTGCCTATGACGCACCGAACGCCGCATTGGGTGCATGTGGCGCAACGAATGTGGCGTTGGGTGCGTGGGATGCGCCGAATGCCGCATTGGGGCGCATCGCGGCGGCGGCGAGCGAGCGAGCGAGCGAACGAGCGAACGAGCGGGTGGGCGAGCGAACGAGCGGGTGGGCGAGCGAACGAGCGGGTGGGCGAGCGAACGAGCGGGTGGGCGAGCGAACGAGCGGGTGGGCGAGCGGGTGGGGGTGGGCTGTGAAGGGCTCCTTGAGGGAATCTGATTCCGTGAAGGGGCCCCTCACGGACGACGGTGGGTCGTGAGGGGAACCCTGAGGGAATCAGAGTCCCTTAGGGTTCCCCTCACGGACGGCGACGTGGCTGAGGGCGAGGGTCGCCAGGGCTGCGGCTTGGTCGCCGAGGACGCTGTCGTCGAAGATTGCGCGGGGGGAGTGGTTCATCTCCGCCGCATCTGGGTCGATCCCGTCGGGGGTGGTGCCTAGGAAGATGAACGCGCCGGGGACCTCGTTCAGCACCGCGGAAAAGCTCTCCGAAGCCATCACCGGGTTCTCCAGCGGGACGGCTCGTTCCGTGCCGAACAGATCGCCGAGAACGGTCAACGCGTGTGCCGCTGCTTTCGGGTCGTTCGTGGTGACTGGGTAGACCGACCGGAATTCCGTCTCCGCACGGCAACCGAATGCCGACGCGATCCCGTTGGCCAGCGAGGGAAGTTCGCGGGCCAGGATGTCCACGCTCTCCGCGGACAGTGCGCGAATCGTGGCGCCGAGGGTTGCCTCGTCGGGGATGGCGTTGATGATCTCGCTCGCCTGCATTTTGGTCACCGACAGCACCACCGGATCGAACACCGGAAACCGCCGGGTCACATAGGTGTGCAGTGCGGAAATGATCTGTGCCGCAGCGGGAACCGGGTCTACTGCCTGGTGCGGGCGCGAACCGTGTCCGCTTCGGCCGAGCACGCGTACGGTCAGGCTGCTGGCCCCTGCCATGACCGAACCGGGGCGGGTCGTGAATACGCCGGAGCGGCCGGGGAGGACGTGGATGCCGTAGGCGGCCTTGACGTCGGAAAGCACTCCCTCTTCGATTAACCGTTGTGCGCCGCCGCCTGCTTCCTCGCCTGGTTCGAACATGAAGACCACCGAGCCGGCGATCTCGTCTCGGTGGGCGCTGAGGAGCTTTGCCGCACCGACAAGGGCGGCTGTGTGCAGGTCGTGTCCGCAGGCGTGCATCAATCCGGGAGTCTGCGAGGAGAACGACAGTCCGGTCTCTTCCGTGACGCGCAGTGCGTCCATGTCCGCGCGCAAGAGAACCGACGGTCCGGGCCGCGCGCCGCGCAGGACTGCGATGATTGACGTGAAATCGTGCGGGCCGGGCGTGGTCTCCAGGTCGAGCGAGGCCATCGCGGCCAGCACGGCTCGCTGGGTGTGGGGGAGGGCGAACCCGGCTTCGGGCCGGGCGTGCAGGGTGCGGCGGAGTGCGACCAGGTCTGGCAGGAGGGCGGCGGAAGCGGCGAGGATCGAGTCGGAAACCGGCATGGGGCTCCTTAGAGGCAACGGTGCGTGCCGCGCTGGTGACGCCAGCGTCTAATGTCTACAATCAATATAGACGATGCCGGGTGTCGGGGGTTCCGGTGCGCCTCTAATCTGTCACTACGCGTGACCCGCGTCGGCGACGTCACCGGACCGAGCACTTCGGAGGACTTCTTGCCGCAGATCACGAACACCGCCGCCGCCGTCCAGGTCGCTCGCGCGCTCGAGGACGAGATCGTCTCGGAGGGCTGGAGCGCTGGGCACTTCGTCGGGCGCCGTCAGGAGTTGATGGCGCGTTTCGGGGTTGCGCCGGCGACGCTGAGCGAGGCGATTCAGCTGTTGCGCGCTCGCGGCATTGTTGATGCGAAGCCGGGGCCGGGCGGTGGGATCTTCGTTGCGACGCGTTCGCCGTTCACGCACCTGAGCGATCAGCTGCTGCAGCTGCGCGAGGGGAAGGCGACGGTGGAGAACTGCCTGCGCGTCTTGGACTCGCTCGACGGTTCGGTGCTGCACGACGCGGTCGAGAACGCGAGCGACGAGGACATCGCCGATATCTCAGCGTGCGCCGAGACGCTGAAGGCGGCCTGGGATTCCGCGGAGGCGCCGACCGCGATCTGGGCGCTGCACGCGCGGATCGCGCAGGTGTCGCCGAACGAGCTTTTGCGCAGCCTGTATACGAATCTCGTCGACTACATCATCGCCGCGCGGCTCGAGGGCGTCACCGCGCCGACCACGCAGGAGCGGCTGCGGACGCACCTCGACTTCGCCGAGGCAGTCGTGCGGCGCGATCACAAGCTCGCGGAGTCGGCGATTTCGCGGCACCGGCGTCCTGCGGTGGCAGCCCGGCCTTCCTGATCTCCGCGAGCCGGAGAACTGATGGATGTACACGCGCTCAGAATTATGTATATTCATTACAGTTAATCGTCCGGCTTGAGGAGGATGCATGCTGCTGGAGCTCCGCAGTGTGGTCGACCGCGTGCTCGCCGCCCCCGATCGCTCGTCTCGCGGTGCGCAGCCGCCGATCCGCTTGTCACAGAACGAAATGCCGTGGGCGCCCGCCGACGTCATCGTCGCTGCGATGACCGAGGCGGCGCGGAATGCCCATCGCTACCCCGATTACCACCGCACCGCGGCGCGCGCCGCCGTCGCCGAGGCGATGGGGCTGGACGCGGGGCGCATCGCGATCGACAACGGTTCCGGCACTCTGCTGCACGCCCTGGCCCGGCTGGTGTGCGAACCAGGCGTGCACGGGGTGCGTCCGGCACCGTCCTTTGAGGCGTATGCGGCGGCGCTTTCGCTGGCCGGCGCGGAGTCCACAGAGGTCGGTCTCGACGCGAACGGCGCGATGGATCTCGACGCGATGCTCGCCGCGGTCGGCCCGGAAACCCGCATTGTCTACCTCTGCAATCCCAACAACCCGACCGGCGGGTGGCGCGGCGTCGAGGATATCCGCGACTTCCTGAAAAGCGTCCCGTCGAGCGTGCTGGTTGTTGTCGACGAGGCGTACCGCGAGTTCGTGTCTGCCGAACCACTGGACGCGACTGTCGGATTGCTCGACGAGTTCGAGAATCTCGTGCTGCTGCGGACACTGTCCAAAGCGCACGGTTTGGCGGGAATCCGTGTCGGTTATGCCGCTGCGGCACCGAGGATCGCGGAAGCGCTGCGCCGTACGTCCGTCGGGTTCGCGCTCAACAGCGTGGCCGAGGCGGCGGTCATCGCGGCGTTGAGCGCGGAAGGATTGGCTGTGGCGAAGGAAAGAACCGCCGTCATCGTCTCCGAGCGCGCTCGCGTCGAGGCAACGTTGAAGGCGGCGAACGTCGAGTATGTGCCCAGTCAGGCAAATTTCCTTTTCCTGCCCGGGGATGCGGCCGATCTTCTGTCCCGTTTGGAGGCTCGCGGCGTGCTCGCCCGGCCGTTCCCGAAGGCGGGCGGGGCACGCGTGACGATCGGGCTGCCCGAAGAGAACGACGCGGTGCTCGCCGCTCTGATCTGATCAGCGGTTTCCTCCGACACCGTGTCTGAGGAAACCGGAAGGACTTCGGAGAGCCGCTCGATGAGCCGCCGCACCCGAGTTCTTACGCTAACCGGCAGGACGGACGAAGCGGTTCGTTCACGCGGCGGGTAACCGATCGCTCGCAGGAAGGAACGGTGCAGTGACCGAGCGCCTATTCGAGCACGACCGGCGGGCCTCGATGCGCCGCTCGGTGACCGGCGGTGTGCTCAAAGCGACCCTGCTCGCCGGGCTCACGCTGATTTTCGTCTATCCGGTGGCGATGATCGTGCTCGGCGCCTTCCGCGACGGGCTGCCCTCGGACAACATGCCGTTCACGATGAGCGGCCTGCTCGCGGCGTTCGAGGCGCCGGAAACCTGGCACACGCTGTGGAACTCGATCGTGCTGGTCGTCGTGTGCGGCACGATCTCGGTGGCGGGCGGCGGGCTGTTCGCCTGGATCGCGGCCAACACGAACGTGCCCGGCCGCAAGCTGCTCACGCCGATCATGGTGATCAACCTCTTCGTCCCGCCGCTGTTTCACACCCTCGGCTGGATCATGCTCGGCAACGCGCAGAACGGCCTGCTCAACCAGCTCGGCCGGGCGGTCGGCACGCACGGGCCGCTGATCAACATCCAGGGCTGGGGCGGGCTGATCCTGCTGACGTCGCTCGGCTACATGCCGTTCGCGTACCTGCTGCTGCTCGGCGCGTTCAAGAACCGCGACCAGTCGCTCGACGAGGCCGCGGCGATCAGCGGCGCGGGAACGGTGCGGACGTTCTTCACCATCACCATCCCGTCGGTCGGCCCGGCGATCACCGGCGCGGCCCTGCTGATCGCGGTGCTGGTGTTCCAGTCGTTCGACGGACCGCAGCTGATCGGCCGCCAAGCGGGCATCTACGTGTTCTCGACGCAGATCTACCACTACGTCCGAGATGAAGCGCCAGCCGAGTACACCAAGGCGTTCGCGCTGTCGCTCGTGCTGATCCTGCTGGTGCTGCTGCTGTTCCTCGCCCAGCGCTGGATGTTGCGCGGCCGCAGCTTCACCACGCTCACCGGCAAGACGTCGAGGCGCGATCCGCAGGAGCTGGGTCCGGTCCGCTGGGGGCTGTCCGCGCTGATCGTCGTGGTGGTGCTGCTGAACTTCCTGCTGCCGCTGTTCGCGATGGTGCTCGGCAGCCTCCAGCCGATCTTCGGGGTGATGAGCACCGGGCTGACGCTGGACAACTACGTCACGATGCTCACCGACCCGCAGTTCAGCTCGAGCCTGGCGCTCACCGCGTGGCTCGCGGTCATCGGCGGCTTCGGCTCGATCGCGATCGCGCTGCTCACCACCTACGTCACCGCGCGGCGCCGGGGATTCCTGCGGAGCTACACCTCGTTCGCCGTCTGGATTCCGTGGGCGTTGCCCGGCGTCGTGCTCGGCCTGGCCTACATGTTCGCCGTGCTCTACCTCCCGGCCTTCCGCGGGCTCTACGGGTCGGCGTTCCTGATGACGCTCGTGCTGGTCGTCGCGACGATCCCGGTCTCGAGCCGGATCGCCGAGGGCGCGCTGGCCCAGCTCTCGCCCGAGCTGGAGGAGGCGGGCCGGATGTCCGGCGCGAGCGCGGGCCGGGTGCTGGTGACCATCGTGCTGCGCCTGGTCATCCCGAGCTTCCTGGCCGGCTGGTTCCTCTCCGCACTATTCATTTCGGGCAACCTCGCCGTGCCGATGCTGCTCGCCCCGCCCGGCCTGGAACCCGTGTCGCTGACCGCCTTCCAGCAGTTCCTCACCGGCGAGATGTCCCGGGGCGCGGCGCTGTTCATGATCATCCTGATCGCCGCGTTCGTCGTGCTGGCGCTCGCCGCGGTGTCCGTCAAGCTCGGCGGCCGGATCCTCGGCCGCGACCGTTCCGCAGGTCCGCTCTCCCGTCTCACCCCCTGACCCGAGAGGAAGAACAATGAAGTTCTCCCGTACGAAACTGCGCGCGCCGGCGCTGGCGGTCACCGCCGGCCTGCTCGCCGCGCTTACCGCCTGTGCGTCCGCGGGCGCGTCCAAGTCGAGCACGCCGATCGAGGTCCCCGGTGCCTCAGCTTCGGCCAACAAGTACATGAACGAGCTGTACGACAAGGCCTTCGCGGCCAATCACACCCAGCTCGTGCTGTACGGGCCCGGGGTGACCGCGAACCAGGCGCTGAACGACGTGTTCACGAAGCGCTTCCCCGGGATCAAACTGCTTCCGCAGGACCAGGCCGACGCGCAGATCCTCACCAAGCTGGACACCGAGGCGCAGAGCGGGAACCGGATCGCGGACATCTACGTCGGCGGTGAATCTCCGCAGGCGGCCGCGAAGCCGAACATCTGCACGCCCGCGGACGTGCGGACCGCTGACCCCGGGTTCAAGGTGCCGACGGACAACGACGGCAGGCTCACCTACTTCGCGTTGCGCTACTTCGGGTTCGTCTACAACACCGACCAGGTGCAAAAGCAGGACGCGCCGAAGAACTGGCACGACCTGCTCGACCCGAAGTGGAAGGGCAAGATCGCGGTCGGCGACATGACCGTGCCCGGCGGCATCCGGTACATCCTCGAATCGCTGATGCTGCCCGAGAACGAGAAGAAGTGGGGCCGTTCCTACCTGGAGAAGCTGGCCGCGCAGGACCTGCAGATCTCGCAGTCCGAGCCGATGGTGCCCACGGATGTCGCCAGTGGCCGGTTCCCGGTCGGCATCGCGGTGTACCAGGGCTACTTCGAGGCGCAGAAACAGAAGGGCGCGCCGATCGGCATGGTGTTCCCGCTGGAGGACGGCGGAAACTACATGGCGCGTTCGGCGCTGTGCTTGATCAAGGACGCGCCGCATTCCGAGGCCGCGCAGCTGTACGTCAACTGGCTGTACTCGCCGGAAGGCCAGAAAGCCTTGGCGGAAAAGGACAACTCCTACGGCCGCACGCCGACCGCGCCCGGCCCGGCGGGTCTGCCGTCGCTGGACAAGCTGCCGCGGCTGCCGTTCTCGAACCCGGACCCGGCGTTCAACAAGCCCTACTTCGACTTCATCACCCAGGCCTTCAAGAAGTAACGCCTCGCCTCCCGGCCGAAGAGAAAGCGCAGGTCACGATGACCGAGGTCCAGGTATCCGGACTCACCAAGAAGTACGGCGCGAAGGCGGCGCTGCACGAACTGGATCTGACGATCGAGTCCGGGCAGTTCGTGACGCTGCTCGGCCCCTCGGGCTGCGGCAAGACGACGACATTGCGCTGCCTGGCCGGGCTGGAGCGGCCGACCTCGGGCCGGATCGTCATGGGCGACCGGGTCGTGGTCGACACCGCGCGGCGCACGTTCGTGCCCGCGGACAAGCGCCGGGTCGGCATGGTGTTCCAGAGTTACGCGCTTTGGCCGCACCTGAACGTCACGGACAATGTGGCGTACCCGCTGAAGGTCGCGCGGATGCCCGGCCGGGAGCGGGCGCAGCGAGTACAGGAAATGCTGGACGCGGTTGGCCTTTCCGACCTCGGGAAGCGCCCGGTCACTGCCCTGTCGGGCGGTCAGCAGCAGCGCGTGGCACTCGCGCGTGCGCTGGCCGCCCGGCCGGGGATCATCTTTTACGACGAGCCGTTGTCCAATTTGGACAGCAAACTGCGGTACCAGATGGGCCAGCAGGTGCGCTCGCTGCACAACCGGTTCGAGACGACGTCGGTCTACGTGACGCATGATCAGGAGGAAGCGATCACGCTGTCCGACCGGATCATCGTGATGAGCGAGGGCGTCATCGTCCAGTCCGGTACGCCGAGCGATCTGTACGACCGGCCGAATTCGGCTTATGTCGCGGATTTCATGGGCTTTCAGAACATCCTTCCCGGCACGGTCACTGGGGTGCGCGGAAAAACCGCTGAGGTGCGAGTGGATGACACCTCGCTGGTCTTCTCCGGGATCGCGACCGGGGATGTTTCCGTGGGCGACCGGGCTGACATCGCGTTTCGTGCGGCGCATGCTCGGCTTTCCTCGGACAGTTCCGGTTTGGGCCGATTCCGTGGCACTGTCGAGCGCACTACTTATCTCGGCAGTGCCGTCAACCTTCTGGTCCGCGCGGACGGGCTCCCGATGCGAGTGCGGACCGAAACGGCTGAGCTGTCCGCGGAATCCGTCCCGACCGCGGGTGAGGAACACACTTTCGCGGTGAGCCCGGAGCGAGCTGTCGTGATTCCGCACGAGAACGCGGCTCCCGCTGACGACGACTACCTGACCACGATGACCGATGCCGCCGTCGCGCCTCGCTGACGCCGGACGAAGGGGAGAATCCGTGCCCTTGAATACGCCCCGTTCCGACGGGCCTCGGATCCGGGAACTCGCCGAGATCGGCGGGCGGACCGACACCCGGGATGTTCTCGCCCACGCGACCAAACAGGCCGAGCGGGAGTACGACGATTATTTCATCGTCGACATCGACGCGCACGTCTCGGAGGACCACTTCTGGGGCGAGGTGCTGGAACTCATCGACAACGATGTGTGGCGGCAGATCGGGATGGACCAGTTCGGCAAGTTCGCCGGCAATAACGCGTTGCTGAACATCCAGCCCGGTATGTCGCATCAGAGTGTCGGCGGACGGATCGGTCATCAAGGTCGCAAGGAGCCGCTTGACGGGGTGTCCGGGCATCCGTTCGTCGCCGCTGCCCGGCGTGGCATGGACGCGATGGGGCTGGACTATCAGGTTGTGTTTCCCAGCGCGATGTTGCTGCTGGGCATGCACCCGCAGGATGAGATCGAGGTCGTGCTGGGGCGGGCTTTCAACCGGTGGCTGACTGAGGTTGTTCTGCCGCAGGATGATCGGCTCAAGGGGATGTTGTATCTGCCGTACAACACGCCTGAGGTTTGCGAGGAGCTGGTCGAGAAGTATGCCGATGACGACGGGATTATCGGGTACACGGTTTGTTCGACTCGCAATAATCCCGTTCATTCGGATGTTTATACTCGGCTGTACAAGCTGATTGAGGACAGTGGGAAGCCGCTCGCTTTTCACTCCGGGTATCACTGGGGTGACCCGTCTTTCGCTCAGCTGAACCGGTTTCTGTCGATGCATGCGTTGTCTTTTACGCATTACAATCAGATTCATGTGACCAACTGGATCATCAACGCGATGCCGGAGCGGTTTCCTCGGCTGAAGATGGTCTGGGTGGAGAGCGGGCTCGCTTGGATTCCGTTTCTCATGCAGCGGCTTGATCATGAGGTGCTGATGCGGCCCAGTGAGGCTCCTGGGTTGAATCGGTTGCCTAGTGAGTACATGAAGGATATGTGGTATACGAGCCAGCCGATGGAGCGGACCAGCATGGAGTTGCTGGAGGCTGGGATGAAGGCGTTCAACGCGGAGACGCAGTTGTTGTACTCGTCGGATTGGCCGCATTGGGACTGGGACGCGCCTTCGACCATTACTCGGCTGCCGTTTTTGTCTGAGCAGGCTAAGCGGAATATTCTCGGCCTTAACGCGGCTCGCGTTTTCAATCTGCCCACTGATCGCCGGAAGCCCGCTGCGCAGAGCGTGCTCCACGACCGACCTGGGGTTTCGTGATGACGGCTGCTGAGTTGACTTCGCTGGTGTCTCGGTTGGGTGAGTTGACCTCCCAGGTTGTTTCGGAGGACCAGGCTGCTGCGGTTCCCGACGAAGAAATCGCGGATTTGCTGTATGCGGCGGCTCGGTTGTTCTCTGCCAAGACTGATCGGGTGGGGAAGATCGCTTGGCCGATTCGGGAGGATGCGCTTACCGCGACGGAGACTGTGGTCTTGGTGACGGCGTTGCTGGACGCGGCGGATGTGAACCTTTTCGACATGGCGATCTGGTATCGGAGGGCCGAATGAGCGCTGTGCGGCGGGATGTTGTCGTTGCCGGTCTGGCGGATCTCCAGACGCGCGGGCGGATCGTGGTGGAGGTTGACGGGCTGGAAGTGGGGCTTTACTTCCATGCTGGGGAGGTGCGGGCTTGGCATAACGTCTGCCCGCATCAGGGTGGGCCGGTTTGCCAGGGGAAGATCATGCCTCGGACTATTCAGCCGGTTCGGGAGGATCGGAAGAGTGCCGGGCCTGCGTTTCATCCGGCTGATCGGAATATTGTTTGTCCTTGGCACGGGTTTGAGTTCGATATCTTGACTGGGCGGCATCCGGCGGATGATCGGGTGGGGTTGCGAGGGGTGCCGGTTCGGGTGGTGGGGGATGAGGTTGTGGTGAGTCTCTGATCGTGGTCGGCTCGTCGCCTGGCGGCGACATTGCGCCCGTAGTGGGGGCCACCACCCCGAAGTTTTATTGTGCTGACGGTTCGGGGGGGGGTGTGATTGAGCGGAAAAATTAATATGAAACAACCCCCCACACCCA
>NZ_JBHZAG010000164.1:0-10500 GCF_042754125.1 Amycolatopsis sp. NPDC059235 | reverse complement strand
CTACCGGCTCGTGTAACGTCCGTGAAGGGCTCCTTGAGGTAATCTGATTCCCTCAAGGAGCCCTTCACGGACTTCAGGACAGGTGAGCGGGCAGGCCAGCGACGGCCTCGCTGATGGCGGCGTCGAAGGCGTCGGCGAGCGAGTCCGGCGTGATTTCGGTGCTGTATACGACGATCGACCGGTCGGGGTCGATCTCCAGCACGTCTACGGTGCCGAGATGGGCGGTGATCGGAAGATCGCCGCCGGTCACCCGGTACTGCAGCCGCCGTCGGGCTGGGTCGTGGGTGACGACGGCTTCTTCCAGGACTGAGCCGTCCCCTAGGACCACAGTGCGGTGCTGCGGATCGCCGGTCGAGGACTTCATCGACGGGAACCACTCGGCCACGGACGCGACGTCACCGATCACCTGCCACACTGCGTCGGCGGGGGCGTCGAGCAGGACGTGAGAGCGAAGGGCGGCCATCAGCTGTCCGAGAAGAGCTTGCCCGCCCGCGCCCAGTTCGCGGTGTCGACGTCGGTGAACACGATGCCGACCGATTCCGGGGCGCAGTTTCCGATCCGGCAGATCTCGCGGGTCAGCACCTCGGCCAGCTCGCGTTTCTGTTCGGTGGTACGACCGGGGAACCAGTCGATCTGAACGTGCGGCATGAGAACTCCTTGTCAGCTCAGGGAATCAGCGGCCTGCTGAGTGCGGGCACGGTAGCCGCGGCGGATGGCGAGGGCTTCGTCCAGGTCGACTGCCACGAAACGGGTCTTGGTATTCGGCGCGGACTGCGCCACCAGGTCCAAGTCTCCACTGAGGACAGTCCCGACCATCATGTACCCGCCGCCGGACACCGCGTCTCGGTGCAGGATGATCGGTTCGACACCACCGGGGACCTGGATCGAGCCGATCGGATAAGGCGCGTCCACGATGTTCGACGGGTCCTGTCCGGCGCCGAACGGAGGCGTGCGCGGCTTCGTTTCCAATTGTGCTCCCTGGTAACGGAAACCGACGCGGTCGGCGACCGGGGTGAGCGTCCAGTTGGTGTCCAGGAATGTCGCGCGTCCGGCGTCGGTGAGCACGTGGTCGTAAAGTCCCATCACCACGCGGACTTCGATTTCCTTCGACAAAGCCGGGCGCAAGGATTCCGGCAGCGAACGCCCAGGAACACCAGCGCCGGTGCCGACCGGGATGACATCTCCGGCAACCAACGGAGCACCGCTGATACCGCCGAGTTTGCCCAGCCCGTAGGTGGATCGGCTGCCCAGCACCAAGGGGACATCAATGCCGCCGCTGACCGCGATGTACGCGCGAGCACCGCGTTTGCAGAACCCGAACGTGAGCACGTCGCCCGCCTTCACCGCGAACGCTTCCCACAGCGGCCGTTCCTCGCCGTTGAGCTTCGGCGGAAGCTCGGCGCCGGTGATCGCGATGACCGTGTCCTCGGTGAAGTGCAGCTCCGGTCCCAGGTAGACACATTCAAGTGCCGCCTCGCCGGGATCGTTGCCCACCAGGCGATTCGCGACCGAGTACGAGTACTGGTCGAGCGCGCCCGAGGGCGGGATGCCTACGTCGTAATAACCGTTGCGGCCGGCGTCCTGGATCGTCGTGGCCAGCCCGGGCTGGCGGACCTCAATCGGCATCGAGCACCTCCATCAGTCCCGCGGTGAAGCCGTCCGGGTCGTCGAGGTACTCGCGCAGCCCGAAGTCGACCGGACGCGAACGGATCCGGAACGTCCCGGCCTCGACCTCCTTGACGCAGTCGTCGTAGGCATCCCGGTCGATCGGCTTGAACCGCACGATGTCGCCGGGCCGGAAGAACACCATGAAATCGCCGAAGTCCGGAAGTTCCTGCGCCGGATCGTAAATCGGCGCGGGCGTGATGCCGAACATCTGGTACCCGCCCGCCCCGCGAACCGAGTAGATGCAACTGAAACAGCCGCCGTATCCGACTGTCTGCTTAGGAGTGTCCGTACGCGGTCGCAGGTATTTCGGCACGACGATCTGCCGTTCCCGAGGCACCATCTGGTACATGAACGGCAGGCCGGCGACGAAGCCGACCATCGAGACGAACCACGGCGCACCGCTGTGTGCCGCGATGAATTCGTCGGCCCCGGCGTAGCCGTTGATCCGCGCGGCGTACTCGATATCGGTGGCATCCGGGTCCTGATGCCGATCGCGGAATCGCATCAGCGTTTCCGTGGTCCACGGATCCTGATACAGCACCGGGATCTCGACCACACGGGTAGCCAGGCTGAAGTCCGCCGCGTCGCCGACCTTCTCCTCGATATCGCGCAAATGCGCCATCAGCGTGCGCGGTTCGATGACGTCCGGGTTGTACCGGACCTGGTAGGACGCGTTCGCCGGACAGATCTCCACGACGCCGTCCGGCCGGTTCTCGCGCAGCGACGTGGTGATCGCCATCGCGCGGAAGTTGGCCTGCAGGCTCATTTCCTCGGCCAGTTCGACGAAAATGTGCTCGTCTCCGCCCCAGCTGTACCGGGCGGGCGTCGCGCCGCTCATGCGCTCGGCTCCGCTCGCCGGCCGAGCCATTCTTCGAGCGTCCCGGTGGTGAACGCGCCGTCGGCGAACCATTGCTGCCCAAGGAGTTCGATGAGCAGCGTCGTGGTGGTGGGAACGCCTTCGACGACCAATTCGGACAGTGCTCGCTTCGCCCGGCGCAACGCGGTCGGCCGGTCGTCGCCCCACACAACGACCTTGGCCACCAGCGAGTCGTAGAACGGCGGCACCTGACTGCCCGGGGCGAGCCACGTGTCGGTACGGACCCACGGACCGCCCGGCAATCGCACGTCGCCGATTTTTCCAGGTCCGGGAAGGAAATTCCGGTCCGGATCCTCGGCGCACACCCGGAATTCGACGGCATGACCGCGCTTGGTCACGTCCGATTGCCGGAACCGCAACGGTTCCCCGGCCGCGATCCGCAATTGCTCGGCGACCAGATCGATCCCGGTGATCAGCTCGGTGACCGGATGCTCGACCTGGATCCGGGTGTTCATCTCGATGAAGAAGAACTCGCCGGTGTCGTCGTCCACGAGGAACTCGCACGTGCCCGCGCTGCGGTAGCCGACCTCCTTGCACAGCCGCACGGCCGCGGACGTCATCTCGGTCCGGATCCGCTCGTCGATGCCCGGCGACGGCGCTTCCTCGACCACCTTCTGCCGCCGTCGCTGCAAAGAACACTCGCGCTCGAAGACGTGCACCGTCTCCGAACCGTCGCCGAGCACCTGCACCTCGACGTGCCGCGCGGCCCGCACGAACCGCTCCAGATACATCTGCCCGTCGCCGAAAGCGCTCGCCGCCTCGCCGGAAGCCTGCGGGAACGCGATCTTCAGCTCGGCCTCGTCGGCGACGACCCGGATACCCCGGCCGCCGCCGCCCGCCGCGGCCTTGAGCATGATCGGATACCCGATCTCGTCCGCCGCCGCGACCGCTTCGGCCACATCGGACACTCCGCCGGGCGTCCCGGGCACCGTCGGCACTCCGGCCGCCTGCGCGACTTGCCGCGCGCGGACCTTGTCCCCCATCTGCTCGATGACCGAGGCCTCCGGGCCGACGAACGTCAGCCCCGCGTCCGCCACCGCAGCGGCGAACGACGCGCGCTCGGACAGGAATCCGTAGCCCGGGTGCACCGCGTCCGCGCCGCTTTCCTTTGCCGCGGCGAGGATCGCGTCCGCCACCAGATAACTCTTCGTCGCCGGGGCCGGGCCGATCGGGACGACCTGGTCGGCGAGCAGCGCGTGCGTGGCGCTGCGGTCCGCCTCGCTGACGACCGCGACCGTCTCGATGCCGAGGTCGTTGGCCGCGCGGATGATCCGGACCGCGATCTCGCCGCGATTGGCGATCAGCAACCGTTTCATGCGTCCACCTCGAGCACCACGAGCGGCTGGCCCGCGTCCACGACCGCCTCGGGCTCGGCGGCGAACTCCACGACGGTCCCGGCCGTGCCGGCGGGCACCGGGTAGAAGGACTTCATCACCTCGACCAGCCCGACCGTGTCGTCCGCGCCGACCTTCTGGCCGGGCTTCACGAAATCCGGGCTGTCCGGATCGGGCTTGCGGTAAAAGACCCCGGGAATGGGCGAAACCACTTCGAGACGGGACATCAGCGTCACCTCGCGCTCGGTTCGGCAGGAACAGTCAGTTGAAATCAGGTCAGGTACGGAGTCAAGGCGTCGTGCACGCTTTTCGCCAGATCCACCGCGCCAGGAGTGTCGGAGTGCACGCAGATGCAGTCCGCGCGCATCGGGATGTCCTGACCGTCCACAGAGGTCGCGAGCCCCTCGGTCACCGCGCGCACGGACCGTTCGGCGGCGATCGCCGGATCGTAGGCGACGTGCTCGCGGGTGATGATGAGCGAACCGTCGGCGCGGTAGTCGAGGTCGGTGTAGTACTCGGCGATGAAGCCCTGGCTGCGCTTGCCCCACACCTTTTCGTGCATGGTGTTGGCCATTCCCATCAGCGGCACGTCGAAGACGTCGGCCGCTTCGGCGATCGCCCGCGCGACCGTCTCGTCCCGCGAGGCCAGGCCGTACAGCGCGCCGTGTGGTTTGATGTGGTTGAGCGGCATGCCGTGCTCGGCCAGGAATCCGGTCAGCGCGCCGACCTGGTACACGACCGCGGCGGTGAGTTCCTCGGGTTCCATCTTCAGCTCCCGCCTGCCGAACCCGTCGCGGTCCGGGAACGACGGGTGGGCGCCCACCTTCACCGAATGCTCGTGCGCCAGCGCGACTGTCCGCCGCATGACGACCGGGTCGGCGGCGTGGAAACCGCAGGCGACATTCGCGACCGTGATGTAGGGCATGATGCCCTCGTCGTCGCCGCAGCGGTAGATGCTGTAGGCCTCGCCCATGTCGCAGTTGATGGCAACCATGAGTGCTTTTCCTTGTCTTTCAGGCAGTCTTTCGGGAGGTCTTCCGGGAGATCCGTCAGGAATGCGCGATCTTCGGGGTGTCCCCGTCGGGGTCGATGTAGACGTCGTCGCCCTCGAGCCGCACCGGGTACCGCGCGAGTCGCGCGTGGCCGGGGTTGATGCCCTGGCAGGTGGTGAGGTCGAACGTCCACAGGTGGCTTTTGCACATGAGGGTCTTCTTGTCCAGTTCGCCCTCGACCAGTTCGACCTGCTGATGCGGGCAGATCGCCTGGGTCGCGACGACGTCGCCGCCGTCGAGGTGGGCGATCAGCACCTCCTTGTCCCCCACCTCGAACGACTCCATGTCGCCTTCCCAGACGTCGTCGAGGCTGCACACCCGCACGTAACCCATGCGGAAGCTCCTTTCTCAGCTGAACCGGTCGAAATGGAGCCGGTCGGCGGCGAGCCCGCCGTCCAGCACCAGCGCGCGGGCGAGCGCGTCGGTCATCGCGGGCGGCCCGGCGGCGTAGTAGGTGAAGTCCGTCAGCGTCTCGCCCAGCTTCGCGACCACGGCCTCGTGCACAAACCCTTGGTGCGATTCGGAATCCGCGCTGTCCGGTTCGGACACTGCAGTGTGGACATGGAGTGCGCGCAACCGGCGTTGCGCCATCGCCATCGCTTCCGGAATGTGCAAATCGCGCGGCGCACGGCCGCCGCAGAACAAATGGACGGTGCGCTCACCGGCGTCGGCCTGCGCGGCCGCGCCGAGCACGACGCTCGCCATCGCGCCGAGCCCGGAACCTCCTGCGACACAAACGATGTCACGGTCGTCGCCAGCGCGGTAGTACGCCTGCCCGTACGGGCCGTCCAGTTCGATCGTCTCGCCGAGGTCGAGCCCGTCGAACAGGATCGACGTCGCTTTCCCGCCCGGCGACCGCTTGACGACGAATTTCCATTCCCGCTGACAGTTGCCGAGATTGCTCATCGAGTACGCGCGTTCGATGCCGCTGGGGAACCCGAGCATCGCGTACTGGCCGGCGCTGAACGCGGCGTGCTTTTCCGCGGTGAACACGAATTCGGCCATGTCGTGGGTGAGCCGGTGCACGTCGCGCAGCTGGGCGCGCTGCCGGATCGGCCGGTGCGGCGCGGGTTCCGGCACCGAACTCAGGTCGACCACGCAGTCGCTCACCGGTTCGCTCTGGCATGCCAGCCTGCGGCCCTTGTGCCGATCGCGGGCACTGAGGCCGGGTGCGTCCGCCCAGCGCGTGCGAACGTCGCCTTCCAGCAGCTCGTACCGGCAGCTTCCGCAGGCTCCGCTGTTGCACTCGTAGCTGAGACCGACCCCCGCGCGGAGGGCGGCCCGCAGCAGCGTGTCGCCCTCCGCGCAAGGAAAGCGAACGCCGGTCCCCCGCAGGAGGACTTGGTGTTCGGTCGTCATGGCCGGTTCAGCCTCCGATGCCGAGCTGCCGCTGGAACGCCCGGACCGCGCCGATCGCGTTCTCCGCCGCTTCGGCGTTTTCCGCGACCTCCGCGCCGTACGCCTCGATCGCGGCGACCGCGAGCGGCTGCCATTTCGCGACCCACTCGCGCAGCTGCGTGACGTTCGAGTCCACTTCGGACATCTGGGTGACCAGCGCTTCGGTCCAGCGGCGCGAACGCTCGCTGTCCCGCAACGCCGATTCGGCCAGCAGCGCGTGCAGCACGTCGCCGTGCCGCCGGGCGCTGACGCCGAGCTGGCGCAGCACGATCTCGTCGTAGGCCGGCTTGGCCACCACGTTGAGCGCGACGAACGCCTCGGCCCAGTCGAAAGTGGTCAGCTGCCGTTCCATCAGCTCGCGGAACCCTTGCCAGGCAGGAAGTTCCTCCCACAGCTCGCGTTCGCGCTCGCCGAACCCGGCGGTCGGATGCGCTTGGCGCAGCTCCGCGGTGCGGTAGGCCACATTGGACAGCCAGCGCAGCGAATCCGCGGCCTGGAACGCCGCGCAGTTGGCGATCGTGCTGGCCGGGGCCATGTGCACCAGGTACGCGCTGGCCATCTGAATGGTGTGCAGCAGGTACCGGCTCGGCGTGTACAGCTGCGCCAGCATCGCGACCCACTCCGGCGAGAGGCCGCGGTCGTGGCCCTCGGCGTCGTGCTGGTCGAGCAAACCATCCACATAGGACTCTTGGCCGTCCTGGAGGATGTTGTACGTGCGGTACACCAGCTCGTCCGGATCGCGGAAAGCGTTCCAGTCCGGGTGGGTGATCGGGCTCTGGTTGCGGTACTGGCGGTAGAAATCCGCCATGAACCCGGTGTGCCCGACGTCCCACGGCTGCTCGGGGTCGCGGGTGTGCCAGAGCAGGTTGGTGGAGACGATCTCGTACTCGCTCGGCTTGCGCCGGCGGGCGGCGAGGTGCCCCCAGGTCTTGAGCGGCTTGAGCGGGGTGCTCACGACAGGGCCTCCTTGCGGGCAGCGGTGCCCAGGTAGAAGCGGAAGACGTCGCCGCCGGTCTCGATCCGCCCGACGAACGAGGGCATGATCAGCTCAAGCTCGGACATCTTGAACGGGCGGCCGAGCTCCTCGGCGATGGTCTCGCGGCGCAGGACGCATTCGCCGCCCTCGACCTCGACCCGCACGTAGGAACCGCGGTCGCGGATGTCGACCCGGCATCCCGGGTTGTCGGTCACGGCGGCGTCGGCGACGGCACGCGCCACCTCGCCGACCTGGAGGACCGGGCCGACCGGGTCGGCGATGGGTTCAGTGGTGCTCATCCGGTCCTCCTCACTCGAAATAGACTTCGACGCATTCGGTCGGCCCGAGGCCGGCCGCCGCGACGGTGCTGGCTCGCTCGAACGGCTGCGCGTCGCCCTGGCGGCGCACCCGAAGCGTCCGGCCGGGCTGGTCGGGCACGTGGATGCCGACCGAGTTCTCGGCCGCCGCGGCGGCGAGTTCGTCCATCGTGTGCTCGCTGTCCGCGGGGAGCAGTTTGAGCACGAAGTCGCCGTCGAAGTGCACGGCGAGCGGAATGGTGGCCATCAGCGTTCCTTTCAGCCGGCCTTGACGAGCTGCTTGCGGTAGGTGTCGACCCAGGCGAAGCCGTGCGCGTCGTCGCCGCCGGGGCCGACCGAGCCGAGGCCCATGTACTCCAGGACGCCGCCGAGGTCCGCGGGCTGGATCTCGCCGCCGAGGAACCGGTCGACGAGGTTCTTGTGGTGCCGGTAGCGTTCCGGGTCGTCCTCGAAGATCCACTTGTCCACTTCGGACGCGAAGTGGTAGCGCCGTCCTTCGTGGACCAGCGAAATGTCGCGCAGCGTCTGAGAAGGCGTGCCGACGATCGGGAGCTGCGAGACGTTGCAGATGATCGGCAGCGTGCCCGGCACCGTCTTTTCCGGACGGTCGTTGGCGAAGTTGTCGATCAGGACGTCCCACACCTTGCCGAAAGTGCCGTTCCAGCCGGGGTACTTCTCCTCCAGCCAGTCGCGCTCCTCCGGGCTGACGCCCGCCGCCGGGTCCCACCACAGCGTCGGCCGCCACGAGTAGGTGCCGAGGTGCTGGCCGTGGTGGTGCTCGGAGATGTCGCGCAGGAAAATGTCCCAGTACCACGGCTTGGAGAGACCGAGGTCCTCCAGCGAACGCATGAACTGGGTGACGATCCACTCCTCCATGAATTCCTTGAAGGACGCCTCGCGCACGTCCAGCGGGACGTAGTAGTCCATGGGAATTCCGGAAAGAATGGTGAACAGCCGGTACGAGCGCCAGAACGCGATGTCGATCTTCTTCTGCGCGACGTCCTTCTGCCCGTTCTCGATCAGCATCTGCAGCAACGGCGTGCCGAGCTGCGCGTGCCGGGCCTCGTCGGACTGGATGCTCTGGATCAGCTTGGAGAACGTGAAGTCGCCTGCCTTGGCGGCGTCGCCGGAAAGCCCGATGAACTGCAGGTTCGTGAAGCCGGTCTCGAAGGAGAAATTCGCGAAAATCGAGGTGGAGACGGCGTCGCGGGTCATCATCACGTCGTCGAAGAAGTGCCTTGCGCCGAGGGTGACCCAGTTGTCGGTGAACATCGCCGCGTGCGACCACTCGAACTGGCGGTCCTTGTTCACGTACTCGTGCGGGAAGTACAACTGGATCTGGCCGTGCCGGATCTCGTCCAGCATCCCGAAAGTCGCCATGTTGCGCATGCCCGGGGCCTTCGACCAGCGCACGAAGCGAGACTCCTGGAACGACGCGCCGTACTCGACCAGCGCGACCGCCGCGTAGTGCTCCTTGAGAATGGAAATCCAGCCCGGGTCGGCTTTGTTATAAAGGTCCGCGCGCTCCAACGCGGCCTTGACCGAATACGCCCCGGCGTCCTTCTGCCGCTGAATGTCGACGTATTCGCGATAACTCACCTTGTAAGGTTCGTCATAAGTCGCCCACACCTCGTCAGGCAACCCCTCGCCGCCGGACAACTCCGGCGGGAACAACTCCGCTTCGCTGACGTAACGCGGAGTCCATTGAGTGTCGCGGGCGATATCGTACCACTGTGCTCGATCCAGCAGAGCCATTGCCGGTGCTCCTTGTTGGTTTTAGCTGCCGTGCTCGGAACCCAGCGGCCCTTCGCCGCCGGGGTAGACGAAGGACATGGCCGGGGAGTAGAACCCGAACGTCACCTGCAAGGGTTGGGCAGGCCGCAACCGGTAGGCAGGGTGTTCTTTGTCGAGAAACTCGAAGGATTCGACCTCGAATTCCTCGGCGATGTCAGCGACGTAGGCATACCGCCCGCTGACAAATTCACCACCGCGACTCGTGATATACCGTAACTGCCCGGTAACCCGCTGCGGCGTGCCGATCGTGAGACGCGCGGTAGTCCGGATAATCGGCCGCCCCTCAACGGAAGTGGTAGCGACCAGCCGATCCCCGTCGAGATCGAGCGTCGTCTCTCCCCGCGCACCCGCCGGAACGCCGTGCTCCCGGGCGTAACGAATCATCGGCTCGGAACTGTTGTGGTAATCGGTCCACCACCGCCCCGGAACTCCTGCCTCAGTGTCCAAGCCGGACAGATTCACGCCGAGATACGTCAGGGAGTACGAGCCGAACGCGTCGTCCCCGTCGCTGGCCGACGTCTGGGCGTCCCCCTCGACCACGTACTGATTGATGTAGCAAGACCGATCGTCAGCCGGCGTAAGCCCAGCCGGAACCAGCTCCGCGACGCCGTCGGGATCCTCCGGCACCCAAACGAGGTAGAGAGTCCGAGACCCAGTCACCAGCTGCGGCGGATGCAGCGACGTGCCCATCGGGGCACCTCCAGTTCACCGTTGAACTTCTCCTCCGCTCCGGCCCTTGAAGCGGTGCACAAAGACTGCGCGACGCACTCGCGACCGGATAGTGCGCAAGTTGGACAACGACCCGCCCAGGGATGCCAAACCGGAGCACCCACCGCCATCACCGCAGGTCAGCAGCCCGCACAACGATCACCGCCACCGAACTCTGAATCCGTAAAGCCCCCGCGATGACGTGAGGGGAACCCTGAGGGACTCAGAGTCCCTCAGGGTTCCCCTCACGGACAAGCATTCCCTCAAGGAGCCCCTCGAAGCCCCAAGACCCCGCCACCGCGACGCACCCAATGTGGCATTGGGTGCATCCCACGCACCCAATGCCACATTGGGGCGCTAGCCCCAACACCCCACC
>NZ_JBHZAG010000163.1:0-10543 GCF_042754125.1 Amycolatopsis sp. NPDC059235 | reverse complement strand
CTCGAACCTGCGACCTAGAGATTCTGAAGCAGCGTTGATCACTGTCTACTGTGGATGGTTGATACTGGTCGTCATCTGCGCTGTTCGCTTCTGCGAATGGTGCTCGTCGGTCGTCTTTAGGTGCTGCTGATCATGGATTGATGAGGGTTAAATGTGGTGTTGATCTTGTAGATCTCAACCTACAAGTGGGTGGCCTTTCCGCCATCTCGTCGACCTGGCGCAGCCCAATCACGTCGGGTCAAGGGGGCACCTTCCCGCGGTCCGCAGCATGCCGGCCGAACTGCCCCCTTGACGCGGCGTGATAGCCCTCGGGGAGGTCGGCGAGATGGCGGCAGGTCACTCACGGACGCGACGTGCGCGCGGTCCCGGCCATCTCGGAGACCTGCCCGTCCGGCGAGGACATTCTTTTCTTCTTGGACGCGGCCCCAGGTGCAGCCGCCGGGCCGGGTGCGTGGGTGCCGGAGGCGGGTCCCGCGTGCCCGGCCCGAAAGCGGCGCGGCCCCGCAGGGGCCGCCTTGAACAAGAAAAGAAACTCTGAACACAGGGTCCGCGCGCGACGCACAGAGACGGTCTCGACCGGGTGGCCGGGTGAACCTGGCTCGCAGCAAGGGATGCGGTTCGGGAGAGCTGGCCACTTGCGACAGACGTCGGTAGGCATGGGAACGCCCCGGCAGGGAGGTTGTACCGCCGACCCGCCGGGGCGTTCGATTACGGAGCCTAGCAGTTGATCAACTCGGGTTTTTGGTTGAGGATCTGCGCGCGAGCAGACGTGAACTCGCGGTACTGCTCGGCTGCGCTGGGCTTGAACATGCCGACTTTGCAGCAGTTCTGGAAGGCCATCCGAACGCGGTAGTGCTGCTCTACTGCGGCCCGCATGGAGTCGCTGGCGACCAGGCGGAAGAGCTGCCCCCACTCGGCATCGGTGGGCGGAACGTCCTCGTTGATCTCGTACGCGGCGTCGCTTGAGTTCAGCTTCTCGGCGGTGGAGCTGACGACGGTCCAGGCGTACGGGAGCGAGTCCTTAATGCACTGGAGAAAGTCGGCGTCGCTGATCTGCCCTTGCTCGGCCTGCTCCAGCAGTGACACCGGGACGGTGAGGGACACGCTGATCTCCTAGCGCTCGGAGTTGGTTGTCATGTTCATTAATGACACAAGGCTCATCCCATGGAAAGGGAGTCAACCCGTCTGGATGAATCGGCGTTGGGTGCCCAGTGGGGGATCAGGCGCTCGGGTCTGGCTGTTCGAGCGGCGCGACCTTGGTGGTGTACTCCAGTTTGTACTGGTTGGCAGCGAGGAGGATGTCCGCCGTCTCGATCGGGAGCGAGCCGTGAAACGACGTGCGCACGATCGCAATGACCGGGGTGCCAGGACGGATCTCAAGCTGCTCCGCTTCCGACGGGCGCGGCATGCGGGAGTGGAGGCGCTCCCGAACTTCGGTGGGGCGCATTCCGATCGACGTGAAGCGATCGACGATGCCAGCGCCCATGAGTGGACCTTGCTCGGGATTCTCAATGGGAGTCCCGCGCGTGATAGCGAGCGGCTCGTAGGAGGTCGTGAGCATCATCGGCACGTCGTCGGCGTATGAGACGTAGTCGGTCCGCATCACCTCGTCGCCAAGAGCAATCCGGAGCCTGTGGGCAGTCTCCAGCCCTGCCCGGTCCGGCCGCGTTTCGTGGCTGTACCTAGGCACCCGTTGCGTCGCAATGGCTTCGTCGGCGAAAGGGGCACCCGGCGCTGACTTGTAATGCTGGTCGGCGCGCCGGATGAGGGGGTCGTGCAGCCGGACGGTAGCGCGGCCTCCCTGCTGCCGGTCGATAAGTCCTTCGGACTCCAAGATGTCCATTGCCCTGCGCACGACGGCACGCGAGACGCCGTAGGTGTTAGTGAGTTCCTCCTGAGAGGGCAGCCGACTTCCGGGTTGGAGCGTTTTCGCCAGGATCTGGTCTCGAATCGCGGAGGCGACTCGCTCATACATGTGCTCTGAGCTGGGATCTTCCATGATCAACAACTTTCTTTGAAACTTGGCATGCCAAGTGCTTGCGGTCGCTGGTCGTCGTGGGTTAAAGTTGGCCTACCAACTTAGTTGGCCTACCAACTCTAGCACTGACACCAGCGGAGGCAGGCATGCAGGACATCCCGTTCTACAGCGGCGGTTACAAGTTCATGGTCACCGAAGCGCCCGTGATGAAGATGCGGGAGGTCAAGGGCGAGATGGTCCCCGCAGTGGACAAGAACACGGACCTGACCGAGTTCGTGGTGATGCTGTTCGCGAAGGCGCGGAAGCCGGGGAGGAACGGCCGGATCGGGAAGGGCGAGGAGATCAAGGTGACGCTGGCGACGGACCCGGGCGAGGGGTTCGACGAGGGCACCTACGTGGAGCTGGTGAACCCGGTGCTGAACACGTGGCAGACGACGAACGACGAGGGCCGGATCACGGGGTCGGGCCTGTGGTTCAAGGCGGAGGGGTTGAAGCCTGCCGGTGCTGGCGCGGTCCGCGACGCTGCCTGACCGGTTTCGCGACCGGCGGGTGTCCGGTCTCGCGGCGGCTGCCTCCCCGGCCGTGCGCGGATAACACCACCCTGGAGCCCTTCCCAAGTCGGTTGGCTGCCCGTTTCGAGTCGGGCGAGGGCGCTTTCCGTTCATTGACAAATTCAGAGTGGGCCGATCCATGCCAAAAATACGCGCCTTTTGTGGTGGCGCGCCTCGATTCCCGGGTGCTTTTTGTCCGGGGGTCCTGGGGTTTCACCACGGATTCACATTGCGGAAGGGAGAACGGCATGCACACGGTTTTCGCGGCTCGGGACGGGCTGTCGACGTTCGACCCGTACGGCCCGAAGCGGGGCTTGTGATGTCCGAGGACATGGTGCACATCGAAGCAGAGCACCAGTGGTTGAAGGGTGTTCGCACGAGTCTGTGCGGGCTGGTGTTCGGGCCGGGGCAGCACGAGCGGGTGTGGTTCTTCGCGTGGGGCGTGCCCCGCTGCCAGGACTGCGAACGGATCGACGAGCGGGGCTCCTGATGGCCGCGCACGCGTGCACGGCGAAATTTTTCTTGTCGGCAACGGGAATCGCGACCTGCCAGGTCTGTTCCCGGCAGTGGCATTACTTCGAGAAATAGGAGGTTCAGCGATGGTGGCGAATTTCAGTCCGTTTCTGTTCTGGCTGGTGCTGACCGGCTGCTTGGCGATCGTGTCGCCGGTGCTGGCCGGGCTGACGGTCGCGGCTGCGGTGGCGACGCTGGTGCACCGGAGCAAGCGATGAGCCGCCCGGTGCGCGTCGGAGTCGTGATTCGGATGCTCGCGGCCCGGCTGGAAGCGCAGCGGGCGCTGGCGCTGGCCGAACCGGCGGACGACCTGGCATGGCAGGCGGGCTACTGCGAGGGCCTCAAGGACGCGCAGTCCGTGATCCGGAAGGACTCCTGACATGCCGGAAATCGTCGCCATCATCGAGGCCGCACAGACCGCTTACCGGCGGTTCGTCGCGGCGGAGCCCGACCGGGACATCCGCGTCGCGGTCGGCAACGCGGTCGGGTTCCTGACTGCGGATCTCACCACGGCGGCCGAACTGACCGCCGCAACACGGGAAGGGTGACGGACCCATGCAGGTGGGTTACCTGAATCGCCGGGCGCAGCAGCGCTACGGCACGTTCACCGCGGCTCTGGACCTCGTGGCCGAGGTGCTGGCCGAGGTCGACAAGCTCATCGACGCCTACGACGACGGGCACGAGGCGGAGTCGTGGACGATCTCGACGCGGGACGAGCTAAAAGCGTTCCGCACCAAGGCGTTCGACGAGTTGGACCGGTTGCGGACGCTGGGCAAGAAGCACGAGGCGGAACTCGTTTCGCGGGATTGGAGGCTCTGAGCCATGGCGCATCAGGTTGACCGGGTCGTGGACGACCTGCATTCGGCGATGAGCACGCTCAAGGACGCGATGCGCGGCATGCCGGTGCACCAGCACGGGTTCAAGGCCGCGCACGACAAGGCCGCCCGCGCGATGGGCACGCTGTCCACGGAGCTGCTGGACGCGCGCCCCGCGCTGACGCACTAGACCGAACACGCATTTTCGCACGAGACCGGCCCCGCCCTCTGTCCTTGCCGGACGAGGCGTGCGGGGCCGTTTTCGTGCTGTCGGAAGGGAGTACCGCGATGAAGAACCGCATTCCGAAGTCGGACCGCCGGGCGGGTTTCGAGTTCCGGGGTCTCAAGTGGACCGCCCGGCACCCCGGTTCGGTGCTTATGCCGGCCGGATTGGCGACCTCGGGGCTGGAGCTGGGGTGGACCGCGACCGGCGGGATGGTCGGCGGGGCGACGCTGGGGCTGTGCACCTGGTACCGGGCGCACCCGGACACGTTCGACCACTACGCCGCTCCGCGGATCCGGGCTTGGCGTCGCCGCTGGTCGAAGTACTGCGGGCCGAAGCTGAACAAGGCGCTGCAGGCGTGCGACCTGTACGTCACCAACCGCCGCACCGGCAAGGCCGACTTCCCCCGCGTGGTGCGGGTGCAGTCGTTCTCGCCGTCGGTGGACACGGTGACGCTGCTGCTGCCCCCGGGCATGGGACGGCGCGCGTTCAACGACAAGCTCGAAGACCTCGCGGACACGCTGCGGGTGGAGCGGATCGCGCTGGAGCGGGTCAAGCCCGGCCAGGTGTCGCTGATCATCGAACGCCGCGAGCCGTTCACCGAGACCATCCCGGCCCCGGACATGCCCGAGGAATCCGGCGCGGTCGACCCGGGCGACATCTACGTCGGCGACACCGAGTACGGCACCGACTGGCGGTTGTCGGTCCTGGGCAAGCACACCTTCATCGCCGGGGCGACCGGGGCGGGCAAGAACTCGATCCCGCTGTCGCTGCTGCGCGGGCTGGCTCCGCTGATCCGGGACGGCCTGGTCCGGCTGTGGATCTGCGACCCGAAGCAGATGGAGTTCCGCAAGCTGGAAGGGGTCGCGCACCGTTACGAGCACGACGAGGCGGCCTGTGCGAAGCTGATGCGGGAGTTCATCGAGGACTTGCGCCGGGTGCAGCGGGACTTCGCCGCGACCGGCAAGCGCAAGATCACGATGTCGCGGGAGACGCCGCTGAACCTGCTGATCGTGGACGAGATCGGCGCTCTGCTGGCCTACGGCGACGGCACGATCGCCCGCACGCTGCGCAAGGACCTTGCGATCGCCGTGTCGCAGGGCCGGGCGACCGGGCATTCCACGATGGCGCTGGTGCAGGAACCGACCAAGGACACCGTGCCGGTGCGGGACCTGTTCCCGGTCCGGATCTGTCTGCGGGTGACCTCGCAGTCGCATGTGGACATGGTCCTCGGGGACGGTGCCCGGCTGCGCGGCGCGCTCGCCGACGAGATCCCCGAAAGCGAGGACACCGCCGGCATCGGGTTCGTGATCCGGCCGCGTTCGCGGGTTCCCCAGCGCGTCCGCGCCGCCTACGTCTCTGACCGGGAGCTGGACGAACTGGTCGCGTTCATCCTCCGCGGCTACCACGCCGGTCCCGCCCTGTCGGTGGTGGCGTGATGACCTACCGCGAAGACCGCTACCAGGATTTCCTGGACAGGCTTTCCGGGGTCTATGACCTGGCTGCCCTCTGGTACGACGCGGTGAGCCAGGAACGCGAACGCGCTCTCGGCACGATCGAAACCGACGTGCTCATGGCGGACGCGGAGTGCTCCGCCGCCCTGGGCGTCTTCGGGGCGATCTCCGATGCGCTGGATCTCGCCCGGCGAGTCGGCGCATGAGCGCGCCCGTCGGACAGATCGTGTTCTGCCCGTACCACCGACCCGAAGACTCAGAGGAGTAAACCCATGTGGCGCATCGGTTTCTACGTGTGGCGGGCGTGGCTGTGGCTCAAGCTCGGCGCGCCCGCCCTGCTCGTCCTGATCGTGATCTACGCGGCTCAAGGCCCGTCGGCGTTGTTCTGGAGCACGGTGGTGGTGTTCGGGTGCATCGGGCTCGGTGTCGGGATCGCGGTCGCGGACTTCCGCAACCGGGAGTTCGGGCCGGTCGGCCGGGAGCGTGTCCGGTGACCCGCCGCGACCCGGCACAGCTCGGGCTCTTCGGCACCGTCGACACCGCCCCGGCTCCGCAGTCCGGCCGCCAGTGCCCGCCGCCCCGGGCCTCCCGCCGCAAGAACGCCAGCGGAGGTGCAAACCCGTCGGTGGCCAAGGACGTGCTCGCCGAAGTCCGCGACGGCCGTTTCGCACTGCTGGACGACACGGACCGGGTGTTGGTGTTCGAGGACGCCGACCGCGTCCGCGCCGCCCTGGACGAAGACGTCGTGCACCACCTGATCTCCGGCGGCTACGTCAGCCGGGGCGGCTCGCGCGATGTGGTGTCGGCGATGCACGGCGCGATCCGACGGCCGGTCACACCGCTCAAGCTCACCGCGCGCGGCCGTACGACGCTGCAGCGCTGGTCCAATCTCGCCCGCACGGAAGGAATCTGACCGATGGAACACCACTTCGGCGAGAACATCGTCGACGCGTTCCGCCAGATACAGGCGGTCATCGACGAGTTCCACGAGCTCTACACGCTGGAGCGCGGCATGCACGACGGCGAACCGTGGTTCGTCCAGCCCCGACTGGCCGAGCTGTCCGGCGAGCTGGCCCGCTGGCTCGACACCTACGCCGGGGTGTTCCACCGCTCCGCGGAACGCTTCCGCACCGGCCACGAGTAGAAGGAGGAAACCTCATGTCCACTGCGGACAGTGCGCACGCGGCTCGTCGGCTGGTGGACATCGTCCGTCTGCTGGTCGCCGCGACGCTCGGCCTGATCGGCGCGGCGGCCGGGTTCACCCACACCCACGACTGGGCCGTCCACCACGGACAGACCGGCTGGATCGCCTGGGCCGACGCCGTGGTCATCGAAGGCATCGTGATCGTGGCCGGGTTCGAGGTCCAGCGCGACCACCGCACCGGCCGACACCGCCGGTTCAGCTTCCCCCTCGGGGTCCTGGTCGCCGGGTTCGGCGTGCAGATGACCGCACAAGTCGCGCTCGCCGAACCCACCCCGGCCGGGTGGCTGGTGGCCGCGATGCCCGCCCTCGGGTTCCTCGTGGTCGTCAAGCTCCTCATGCGCCGCGCCCCCGCCGAACCCGCCCCGGCCGCACCACCGATCCCGGCACCGGCCGAACCCGCCGACGCACCGGCTCCGGCGGCAATGCCGGCAGAACCGGAGACCGCGCCCGCACCACCGGCACCAGTCGCACCGGCTGTGCGCCCGGCTGCCCGGCTGAAGCTCCCGCCGGAGATCGCCAGCCGCGTCCACGCCGCCGCCGACGCCGCCCGCGACGAAGGCCGCGACCTCACCGCCGACGACATCCGCCGCGCCGCCCGCGTCCCCGACGCCATGGCCGCCCGCATCGTCGCCGACCTGACCGGCCACAACGGACACCCGGTCACCGCATCCGCCTGACGAGACAAGGGAAAACCGACCATGCGCATCCGCCTGATGGGCACCGAAGCCGAGATCGCCGCCGTCGCGGCGCGCATCGCGACCGTGGTGGAAGTCCAGGAAGTCAGCGACTTTTACCCCAACCGCGGCACGTCGACCCTCGGCCGCGTCTACCTGACCGTCGCCGTGCCCACGGACCCCGGTCCGCTGCGCGCCACGGCCGAACGCGCCGACGACACGCCGCGCCTGCGAAACCGGCGCGAACTGGAGAGCTGAACCACCCCGCACCGACCGACGGCGCGGGAGCTGGCCCTCACCGGCTGGTTCCCGCGCCGTTTTCCATGCCCGCCCACGGAAAGGGCCACCGACATGCACACGTTGGACGAGCGCATCGCCTACCGGGTCCGGATGCGCGACTACGACGAATGGCGCGCCAAAGTGCACGCCGTCAACGGCTGCGCCCGCCCGATCCGTCTCGGAGGCGCGCACCAGCTCCAGGATGCGGCCAGCGGGCAGGTGCTGCACCACCACGGCGGCGACATCTTCGTCCCGTGCGGCAACCGCCGCGAATCGGTTTGCCCGTCCTGCTCTGACCGCTACGCCGCCGACGCCTTCCACCTCGTCCGCGCCGGACTGATCGGCGGCCACAAAGGCGTTCCCGAGCACGTCACCGACCGCCCCCGGGCGTTCGTCACTCTCACCGCGCCCTCGTTCGGGCCGGTGCACCACGCCCGCACCAGCGCGCGCGGCAAGCGCATCCCTTGCGGTTGCGGGGAATACCACCTCGACGCCGACCCGCGCGTCGGCACCCCGCTCGACCCGGACACCTACGACTACACCGGATCGGTGCTGTGGCAGGCACACGCCGGGGTGCTGTGGCAGCGGTTCACCACCCGGCTGCGCCGCGAGATCGCCAAACGCGCCGGGCTCAAAGCCCGCGAGTTCACCGAGCAAGCACGGCTCTCCTACGGGAAAGTCGCCGAATACCAGCGGCGCGGGCTCGTGCACTTCCACGCCGTAGTCCGCATCGACGGCCCGGACGGCGCGGCCGACCCCGCCCCGGCCTGGGCGCATCCGGACCTCCTGGAAGACGCCGTCTACGCCGCCGCCGGTGCCGCCTACGCCACCACCCACCTCCCCGACGGCACGCCGCTCGTGCTGACCTGGGGCGACCAGGTCGACGTCCGCCGCATCGAACCCATGGGTTCGGCCGAGCTGGAGGACAGTGCCGGCCGAATCAGCGAAGCCCGCCTCGCCGCCTACATCGCCAAGTACGCGACCAAAGGCACCGGCAAGAGCGAAGCCGCGGACCGGCCGATCCGGTCCGAACGCGACATCGAGCACCTGCGGGTCTCCGACCACCACCGCCGCATGATCCAGACCGCCTGGGACCTTGGCGCGCTCGAACCCTACGAAGACCTGAACCTGCGCCGCTGGGCGCACATGCTCGCCTTCCGGGGCCACTTCCTCACCAAGTCCCGCGCCTACTCCACCACCTTCAAGGACATCCGCGGCGACCGCCGCCGCTTCCGCCTGGAAGAGACCCTCGAACGCCTCGGCCTCGCCGACCGCGCCGACACCGTCGCCGTGGTCAACAACTGGACCTTCGACGGCGCGGGCTACAGCGACGACGCCGAACGCGAACTCGCCGCCGCCATCGCCCACCGCATCCGAGACGACCGCAAACACAAATACAGCAAGGAAAACGACCATGGACAACAAACTGCTCACCGTGACTGATCTCGCCGACTACCTCAGCGTCCCGGTCAACACCGTCTACCAGTGGCGCAAGACCGGCAAAGGCCCGAACGGCTACCGCATCGGCAAATACGTCCGCTTCCGCGCCGACGAAGTCGACGCCTGGATCGCAGAACAGGCCACCGCCTGATGCCCCGGCCGCCGATGCCTCTGGGCACGTGGGGCAAGGTCCGTACCTACACGCTGACGACCGGCGGCCACCGAGCAACGGCGCTGTACAAGGACTACGACGGTGTGACCAGGCCCGTGGAACGCCGGGGCGACAGTGCTGCGAAAGCGACCAATGCGCTCCTGGAAGCACTGCGGGATCGGCAACGGGCAGCGGGCGACGCGGAGATCACGGCGGAGACGAAAATGTCGGCCGTCGCGAAAATGTACTTCGCGAAGCTGGAGGCGTCCGACAAGGCCACGCGGACGAAGCAGGACTATCGAGGCGCGTGGGACCGGTACTTGGAACGCCCGCTTGCGAACCTCACGGTCCGGCAGTCGGGGAAGGTCTCGGTCGCCAACCGCATCCTCGCGTCCATCCGGGACAACCACGGCAGCGGCGCGGCGAAGATGGCTCGCGCGGTGCTGACTGGCGTCTACGCGCTGACGGTGCGGCACGACGCGCTGGACGACAACCCGGTGCGCGAAATCGAGTCCCTGAGCACGCGGTCCAAGGGGCCGAAGAAAAAGGGCCGAATCCACGAGGCCAACGTGAGCGACGTGCTGGGGCTGTTCCACAGCAGCGAAGACGCTGAGCGGTGGGACCTGGTCGACATGCAGGACGTGTTTTCCGGGCTCGGCTGCCGCATAGGGGAACTGCTGGCGCTCGACTGGGAAACCTCGATCGACTTCGAGGACGGCACGGTCTACTTCCATGGGACCGTGATCCGGGTCAAGGGCGTCGGGTTGGTCGTTCAGCCGTACACAAAGAGCCCGGCGGGCATGCGTCACATCCGGCCGCCAGCGTGGGTGATGGACATCCTCAAGCAGCGGTGCGTCGAATCGCGCTCTCCGTGGGCCTTCCCGTCCTCCACTGGAACCCTGCGGGACCCGGACAACGCCCGCAAGTGCATCCGGCGCGTCGTCGAAGGCACGCCGTTCGAGGGGCTGCATCCGCACGACTGGCGACACTACGTGGCGAGGGTGCTGCACGAGATGGGGCTCACGGCCCGGCAGATCGCGGACTACCTCGGGCACGACAAGCCGAGCACGTCGCTGGACCACTACGTGGATCCGATCGTTATCGTCGGGGAGGAGGCCAGCGCGGCTCTCAGCGAGCGTCCCCCGGCGAAACCTGTGGGTTAAGTGTGGGGCGGCGAACGAGAAAAGCCCTGGTCACTTCCGTGACCAGGGCTTTTGTGCCCCCGGCAGGACTCGAACCTGCGACCTAGAGATTAGAAGGC
>NZ_JBHZAG010000162.1:0-10940 GCF_042754125.1 Amycolatopsis sp. NPDC059235 | reverse complement strand
CTCCTTGAGGGAATCAGATTCCCTCAAGGAGCCCTTCACGGACGGCTTCGGGAGCAGGGAGCGGCGAGGGTCGGCCGCATCGCCGCAGCTGCCAGCCGCCCCGCGCCGCATGCCACCGCGTAGCCCTGCGGGGAGACCCCGTTTGCGCAGGGTTCTCGCGTCGCGCGGCTGCCCTGACGCGTGACGCCGAAGGTCCGTGAGGGGAACCCTGAGGGACTCTGAGTCCCTCAGGGTTCCCCTCACGGACCTTCGCCAAGAGCGGAGCCACGCGACCAGGCTGACCCCAGGCGGTGCTCCGCACCCCTGGCCAGCCACCGCGACAACGAACCCGCCACACACCGCACCGCTGAGAAACCTCATTGGGGGCATTTCGTCAGGAACAGGGCGGAGGGCTCGGTCCGGTGCGGGGCGCGGCCGCACCGGACCGAGCCTGGCCGGGTGGCCACCGGACCCGAGGGGTCAGGTGGCCGAAGGTCAGGCGATCAACTGCCGTAACTGGCCTGCTTCACCGCGAACACGTTCCGGTTCCCGGCCCCCTCCTGCAGGGACCACAAGAGATCCGCGTCCTTCGGGTCCTCCCAGTACGAGATGCTCTCCCCGCTGCTCACCCAGGCGTGCGTGGCCGGGCCCGCCGTCGGGGTCCAGTAGTAGAGCTGCTTCTGGGCGGAGGAGTTGAACCACCAGCGGCCGTTGTGCGAGGCGACGCCGTTGAGGTTGTACCAGGGCAGCTGCAGGGCCTGGCTCGCCGTCGTCGAGGCGGCGAACGTCGTCGCTCCCGAGGCGAACGGGAAGCGCACCGCGCGCGGCGGGCGGTTGGGGTAGTCCGTGCAGTCCGCCTTGCAGGTGTACTCGGTCATCACGATCGACTTGCTCACCCGGTCCAGCGAGATGCTCGACCAGGCCAGGTTCGTGCCGGACGTGGTGTGCGCGGCGACCGTGCCGACCTGCGGCAGGACGTAGCGGTAGTTGTGCGCGTAGTACTGGCCGCCGGAAAGGCCGATCTGATCGGCCGTGCCGCCCGAGTTGACCTCGAGGATCTTGCGCATGTCGAAGACCCGCATGCCGCCACCGGTGTCGGCGACGTACAGGTAGTCGCCGTACCAGGAGACGCCGCCGGCGTGGATCGGGATGTCCTTGTAGTTCGGCGAAGCGGTGGTGCCGGTCGGTTCGACGAGCAGGATCTTGCGGTACTTGTTCGGATAGGTCGCGTCCCAATCGGCGAGCGTGATCCGGCTGCGGACCTGTTTGCCGCCGCATTTGTCGCGCGTGTACCAGCTGACCGCGACGAGCTGGTGCCCGTCGTAGTTGCCGCCGTTGTCGCCGCCGACCGCGTCGCGGCTGGTGGTGATGCCCTGCGGATAGTTGGTGCAGTCGCTGTTGTCGCCGTCGTCGAAGCGGAATCCGCCGGTGAGGCCGGCCGGGTTGAACGTCGAGGGCAGCGGTTGGCGGTCGTGGTTCGCGTTGTCCATCACCGTGTGCACTGGCACGGTGTGCAGCTTCGACGACAGGCCCGAGTAGGCCGCGTCGTACTTGTGATAGTCCGAGGTCAGCGTGTACTGGCTGGCGGGCAGCGTGGTCGGCCCGGCGGCGGCGGACGCGTTCGTGGCGCTCGCGGTGAGCGCTGTGGCGGCGATGAGCGCGGCGCCGCATCCGGCGGTGATTCGATGACGCATGAACATGACTCCCCCAGAAGTCTGATTGTTCGGCCGCCCCAAGGTAGGGGGTGGCCTTGCGGCGGGGCAAGCAGTTGCCGCCCAGCCGAAAGGCGCCATCCGCCGGTGGACGGATGGCGCCTTTCCGTGCTCAGAATCCGATCGCGGTACAGGCAGTGGTCGTTGACTTCGACGGGTCGGCGATCGACGTCGCGGTCAGCCGGACACGAGCGGTGTGCGGTGCGTCCGCCGAGCGTTTCGCGTACGCCTGGACTTGCGTCGAGCTGCCGAACTTGGCGGTGGCCAAGGCGTTCGGGAGCCGGACTTCCCAGCCTCGAGCGTCGGTGGACGCGGTCAGCCGGTAGGTGTCCTGGTCGTACGGGGCCGCCGCGCCGCGTGCCGAACCCTGATTCGACAGGCGGAAGTCGCAGGTGGCCAGCCCGCCGCGGGTGAACGCGGGCAGTGCGGGCCACAGCCACGCGCCCCGCGCCTGCGGTCCGGCACCGTCGAGCGACGCGACGGTGACCGTGTACGACAGCACGCCGCGGCTGTCCCGGTCGAGGTCGGTGACGAGGAACCGCAACCGGTTGGCCTCGTCGGTGTACTCGTAGCCGCCGGCCGCGCCGGTGCCCGCCTTGAACGTGGCGTCGTTGAGCTGCCGGTAGTCGCCGACGGTGATCTTGACCGGCGTGCCGTCCGGGCGGACGTAGTCGGTCAGGCCGATGTCCTGCGGGTTCGCGTCGACGATCCATTCGAACGGCGCGGCATCCTTGGCCTTGGTCTTGGCCAGCAGGACGCCGGAATCCGGCGCGAACGAGTCCGAACCCATCCGGTCGACGACCTCGAGGCTGTAGTGATCGTACCCCCCGCCGTCGCACTTCGGATCGGTCGCCGGATCGCACTTGGGCGAACGGTCGCCGCCGGTGAGCGCGATCGTGACGCCCGCGTACGCGCCGGTCGCGGGCTCCGCTTCCCGAGCGGTCACGCGAGCGGTGACCGGACCGGTCGTGGCGAGCTGATTCCGGTCCAGGTTCAGGACGGCCTTCGGATCGACGATGCCGAGCTTGAGTTTGTTGCGCAGCATGTGGTGCGCGCCCATCGAACCGCCTTCGGTCGCCGGGATCTGCCAGCGCGTGTGCGGGCCGCCGGGGCCGTTGAAACTCCCGCGCGACAACATTTCCCACGGCCCGGTGTACGAGCGCCGGGGCGGGTCGCCGAACGGGTTGTTGTAGTTGTCGCCGATGCCGAGGATGTGGCTGAACTCGTGCGCGAACACGCCCTGGCCGGAGCTTTCGGCCTGGGTCGAGGATCCGTTGGCCGCGTTGGGCCAGATGGTCGACGCCGAGGCCCACGACGTCCACGGCACATAGCGCGTGTGCGCCCAGTTCTGGTCGCCGGGTTTGCTGCCCGGCGGGCCGAATTCGGCGGGCACGTTCTCCTTCGTGCCGAACTTCATCTCGCCGAATTCCTGCCACGTCGAGCTTTCGTCCTGGCCCGCGGAGAGGAAGAAGATGAAGTCGAACTGGTCGGCCACCGGACCGACGTCGGCGCGCCACGCGTCGCCCGCGTCCTTGCGCAGGTCGCGGGTGCAGTCGGCGTTCGCCGGACAGTCCTCCGGCTGCATTTCCATGCCGTACTCGAAGGATTTGCCGGGCATCCGGTAGGGGCCGAACGCGGTGAGGTCGACGCCGAACCGGCCGCCGGAGTCCTCCATCCAGTACTCGTTGATGGTGTGGCCGTGGTTCAGGGTTTCGGGTTTGTTGAGGAAATCCTGGTAGTGCTGCGCGACTTTTTCCCGCGGCAGATTGCTCGCCGACGGCGACGGATTGCCGAAGACGGTCGAATGCGGCGGCTTCGTGACGACGAAGTCCGCGTCCGGGTAGTCGGCGAGCACGACGGCGCCCTTGAACTTGCGCACGGTCGGTTTCAGCGACGGATCGGCCCAGTTGGTGCCGGGCACGTGGCGGTAGTCCTGCCAGGTCATGCTCGCCTGGTCGGCCCAATGCGCGGAGTCGAGCGGCGCGGGCCAGCCCCCGGTGAGCGGATCGGCCGCGGCGGTCCCGGCGAGCAGCGCGGGTGCCAGTGCGGCGATCGCCACGACTACGGCTGCGCGACCGCGGGCGCGCCGGGTGCGGGCGACCCCGAGGCGGCTGATCCGGGCGCGGGCCGTCCGGGCGCTGGTGGTCCAGGCGCGGTCGGCGCCGAGCCGGATGCTGCCGAGGCCGGTGGTCCGGGTGCGGTGATTCCGGCGGGGTAAGGGGGATCTCATCCTCGCTCCTCACTTCTCCGCCGGTCCGCCCGGCGGTCCCGAGGCCCGACGCTAACGGTGATCGTTAGGCGGGCGAACGAAATCCACCCCGCTGCCGCACGACGAAAGTCGGGCAAGACAGGGGCAAAGGTGCGAATGGCGCAGCGCGACCGGCCGGGTGCGGCGGGCGGTCCGTGAGGGGAACCTTCACGGACTCTGAGTCCCTCAGGGTTCCCCTCACGACCTCCAAGTCAGTGAAGGTGACTCACGGACCAGCGCAAGTCCGTGAGGGTTCCCTTCACGGACTTGGGTCCCCTCAAGGAGCCCTTCACGGCCAACAGCGGTCCGTGAAGGGCCCCTTCACGGACTTAGATTCCCTCAAGGAGCCCTTCACGGACCTTCGGAGAACTAGCGCGGCCTCAGCCCAGACGGCGGGCGGTGACGAAGCGGGCGCGCCCCGTGTAGTCCGGGTGGTCCTCGACCCCGGTCAGCACCCGCCGCGCTCGCACCAGTGCGGGGACTGCCGAGCCGTGGGTGTCGTCGTGTTCGATCGCCAGGCCGCCGCCGGGGCGCAGCAATCGCGCACCGGCCGCGATCGCGTGCCGGATCACCGCCAGGCCGCTTTCCTCGGCGAAGACCGCGCGGGCTGGGTCGTGCTCGCCGACTTCCGGCGGGACTGGCGTGCCCTCCGGCACGTAAGGCGGGTTGCACAGCACCAGATCGACGAGACCGTCGAGTTCGGCGAACATCGTCGGGTCGGCGATGTCGCCGGAGTAGAGCCGGATCGGGGTGTTGCCCGCCGCGGTGTGCACGTCGGCGTTGTGCCGGGCCCAGGCGAGCGCCTGCGGGTCGACGTCGACCGCGTAGACCACCGCGTCCGGGCGTTCGTGCGCGAGCGCCAGCGCCAGCGCGCCGGAGCCGGTGCACAGGTCGACCACCACCGGGTATTCGCGGCCCTGCAGGAACTTCACGCCCCATTCGAGCAACAACTCAGTCTCCGGGCGCGGGACGAACACGCCCGCGCCGACGTTGACGGTGATGTTGCCGAGCGCGGCCCAGCCGGTCAGATATTGCAGCGGGATCCGCTTGGCGCGCTGCGCGACCAGCTGCCCGATCGCGTCGATCACCGGCGGGTCGACCAGCGGCACCATCGGCAGCCTGCCCCGTTCGACGCCGAGCACGTGCGCGGCGATGAGATCCGCGTCCGACCGCGGCGATTCCACGCCCGCCTCGGTGAGGATCCGGGTGGCCTCCATGATGGCCAGGCGCAGCGGCTGCCGATTCACTGGTCGTCCTTCACTCGTCGAAGCTGCCCCCAACGGGGGTGCTGCTCAGCGTATCGACCCGCGGCCCGCGCGGGCCTCACGCCTGGCCGAGATACCCGGACAGGACTTCGCGGCGCTGGGCGAGATCCCCGATCCGGCGCTCCACCTCGGCCAGTTCCCCGCGCAGCCTGCGGACCAGGTCGGGGCACAGGTCCAGGTGCGCGGCGGGACCGATCGCGCAGTCGAGCATCTGGGCGATCATCTCCGTGGTCAGGCCCGCGGCCAGCAGTTTCCGGATCTGGCACACCCGGACGACGGCCTCCTCGCCGTACACCCGGTAGCCGCTCGTGTTGCGCGCCGAGTCCAGGAGCCCCTGTTCGCCGTAGTAGCGCAGCAGCCGCGGCGCGACGCCGGTGCGCTGCGCGAGTTCGCCGATCAGCATCCGATTCTCCCCCGCGTCTGGCCTTCACACTGGTGTCAATCTTTAACGTCGCGAACATGACAGAACATTTCGCGCCTCTCGTTCTCGGGGAAGGCCCCGGCCTGTTGCTCGCGCACGGCGCGGGCGGCGGCGTGCGGGCCAATTTCGGCCCGCTGCTGGACGATCTCGCCCGTACGCACACCGTGGTCGGGGCCGATTACCCCGCCGCGGGCGGCACGCTCGACGAACTCGCCGACGGCCTGGTCGCGACCGCCGTCGACGCTGGTGTCGAGCAGTTCACCGTCCTCGGCTACTCGCTCGGCACGGCCGTCGCGGTCCGCGTGGCCACCCGGCATCCCGATCGCGTGACCGGGCTCATCCTTACGGCTGGCCTCGCCCGGCCGGACGCACGGATGGAGCTGGCGCTGGACGTATGGGCTGAGCTGCTGAAGGGCGACCGCACCCTGCTCGCCAAGTTCCTGATGCTGACCGCCTTCAGCGAGCAGTTCCTCGCCACGCTGACACCGGAGCAGCTCACCGCGACGGTCGCCGGGCTGGCCGAATCGGTGCCCGCGGGCACGGCGAAGCAGGTCGAGTTGGTGCGATCCGTCGACACCCGGGCCGAGCTGGCGTCGATCGCGGTCCCGACGCTGGTGATCGCCACGACGCTGGACGCCCTCGTGCCGCCGAGGCATTCGCGCGAGCTGGCCGACGGCATTCCGGGCGCGGAGCTGGTCGAGATCGAGTCCGGGCACGGCATCACCGACGAAGCGCCGGACGCCTGGCTCACCGCGATCCGGAAGGTGCTGCGATGACCCGCCAGGCAGTCCTGCCGAACGAAGCGCCCGACCTGACCCCGCGGCGCCTCGCCGACCTCGCCCGGCTGGCCGAGGAGCTGGGGTACGAATCCGTCTGGCTGCCGGACCACGTGCTGCCGCCGGAACCGTTCGGCGAGGTCTTCGGCGGGGTGTACGAGCCGCTGGCGACGCTCGGCTATCTGGCCGCGGCGACCGAACGGGTGCAGCTGGGCACGTCCGTGGTGATCGCGCCGTTGCGCGAGCCGTATCTGCTGGCCAAGCAGGCCGCGACGATCGACCGCCTGTCCGGGCACCGGCTGATTCTCGGCGTCGGCGCGGGGTGGAACGAGCCGGAGTTCGCGGAGATCGGCGCGGATTTCTCCCGGCGCGGGGCGACGCTGGACGACACGCTTTCGCTGCTGGACCAGCTGTTCACCACCGGACGCGGCCGGGCTGGCGGGTATTTCGAGCCTCGGCCGCAGGGGCGGATTCCGATCCTGGTCGGCGGGAACTCGACGGTCGCGCTGCGCCGCGCGGTTCGGGCCGGGGACCAGTGGCTCAGCGCGGGCCTCTCACCGGAGGCTTTCGCGGAACGAGTCGCGACGCTGGCTCGGCTCGATCCTGGGCGGCGCGTGCGGCGGATCGCCCGGCAGCAGTTCAGCGAGGACCTGAGCGCGGCCGTCGAGACCTACCGTGCGTATCGGGAGGCCGGTGCGGACGCGGTAGCCGTGCATTTCGGCAGTGACGACGGATACGAGGAGCGGATGGCCGCCTTCGCCGCGGCAACCGCCTGACGTCAGCCCCGGGCCCGCCCCATAGACTCCGCCTGGTGAGATCCAGGGACCTGCGCTTCGGCCTCGGGTTATTCGTCGCCTCGCTCGGACTGTTGCTGGTGCGGTTCCTGGTGCCGCGCCCGGTCGGCATGGCCGACAACGGCGACGGCTGGCGATTGCTGTGCCAGCTCGGCGGGCGGCAGCTGGACCGGCCGTCGGAGGGGTTCGTCCGGTTCAGTTACGGGTCCGCGCCGCCGTGTAATTCCGCCTACGTCTCGAGCCAGGCCTGGCTCGACTGGGCGGCGGGCAAGATCGGCGCGTTGTTCGGTGCCTCCGGGGTGCTGAACCTGCTGGTGCTCGGCGTGCTCACCTGCGTGCTGGTCGCCGGCGCGATCACCGTCACGGTGCTCGGCCTCGACCTGAACCGGCGAAACCGGCTGATCGCCACGGTCTTGCTGCTGCTCGTGATGGGCGACTCGGCGTTCTTCGGCTACTTCGCGTCGGTGCTCAGCGAAGGCGCGGCTTTCCTCGGCATCCTGCTGATCTGCGGCGGCCTGTTCCTGTTGCACCGCCCCGGAAAGCTGCGCTGGGCTGGTGCCGCGGTGACTGTCCTCGGTGGACTCATCGGGATCAACGCCAAGTCGCAGACCCTGTTGCTCATCCCGCTTTTCGCGCTCGCGCTGTTGCTGACCCGGCCGTCCGGCGTGCGCGGCCGGAAACGCTGGGTGCTGCCGCTGGCGGTGCTCGCGATTGTGGGCGCGGGCACCCTGGCGGTGCAGTCCCAGGGCGACCCGGCCAACGCGGAATACCGCGAGGCCAACATGTACCACGCGGTCTTCGACTCCATTGTGGACGGAAAGCACGACACGAAGGCCGACCTCGCCGCGCTCGGGCTGCCGGAATCGTTCGAACAGTACGTCGGCACCGGCTGGTGGGGCGAGCGCGCGGCCTGGCACGACCCGCTTTACCCGCAGTACAAGGACAAAATCAGCCGCCGCAACGTGCTGCACTACTACGCGACGCACCCTGGGCGCACCGCCGAAATCCTGCAGCAGGGCGGGGTCGACGCCCTCACCGCGCGTCCGGCAAACCTCGGCAGCTTCGGCGAACTGTCCGGACAGCCGCGGCTGTCGAAGGAATACCGGGTTCCGGTGTTCTCCGGGCTGGCCGCGCTGATCGCGCCGCTCGGGTTGTTCGCGCTGGTGCCGATTTGGGTGCTCGTCGGCTGGGCCGGGGTGCGCGCGTTCCGCCGGAATCGGCGCGAGTACGGGATTGTCGCGTTCCTACTGGTGTTCTTCGCTGCAGGACAGCTGGGGCTGTCTGCGTTGGGCGAAGGCATCGAGGGCGTGAAGCACCAGCTGCTGACGCTGTTCCCGACCGTGCTGGCCGTGGTGTTCGCGGTCCTCAGCCTGCTCCCCCGCGAGGAACGCGCGCCGGAGCACGCTGAAGACCCGACGGCTGACGAAATCCCTGCCGCAGTCTGAGAATCAGCCCGCCTGCGAGGCGAGCCGCTCCTCCCGGTCGGCCGTGGCCAGCGCGTCCAGCACGCCGTCCAGCTCGCCGTCCAGAACCTGATCCAGGTTGTACGCCTTGTAATTCACCCGGTGATCCGAAATCCGGTTCTCCGGGAAGTTGTACGTCCGCACCCGCTCCGAACGGTCCACCGTCCGCACCTGCGAACGACGAGCGTCCGACGCCTTCGCCGCCGCCTCTTCCTCGGCGACCTGCTGAAGCCGCGCCTGCAGCACCTGCAGCGCCCGCGCGCGGTTCTGGATCTGCGACTTCTCGTTCTGGCACGACACGACAATCCCGGTCGGCAGGTGCGTGATCCGCACGGCCGAGTCGGTGGTGTTCACGCTCTGCCCGCCGGGGCCCGAAGAACGAAACACGTCGATACGGAGGTCATTCGGGTCGATTTCGACCTCGACCTCTTCCGGTTCCGGATAAATCAGCACGCCGGAGGCGGACGTGTGGATGCGGCCCTGCGATTCGGTGGCCGGCACGCGCTGCACGCGATGCACCCCGCCCTCGAACTTCAGCCTCGACCACACGCCTTCGACATCCGCGGTCTTGCTCTTGAGCGACAGCGTGACGTCCTTGTAGCCGCCAAGGTCCGACTCCGTCGAGTCGAGCACCTCGGCCTTCCAGTTGTGCCGTTCGGCGTAGCGCAGGTACATCCGCAGCAGGTCGCCGGCGAACAGCGCGGATTCCTCGCCGCCTTCGCCGGACTTGATTTCCATGACGACGTCGGAGCCGTCGTAGGGGTCGCGCGGCAGGAGAAGTTCGGTGAGTTTCGCTTCGAGCTGCGGGATTTTCGCCGCCAGCTCGTCGGCCTCGGCGGCGAACGCCGCGTCCTCGGCCGCGAGTTCCTTGGCCGCGGAAAGATCGTCGCGGGTCTGGTCCAGCTCGCGCACCGCGCGCACGACCGGGCTCAGCTCGGCGTAGCGGCGGCCCAGTTTCCGGGCCCTGGCCTGGTCCGCGTGCACCGCGGGATCGGCGAGCTGCTGTTCCAGCTGTGCGTGCTCGTCGAGCAGCCCCTTGAGCGAACTCGAATCCACTTCGCCGTCTCCCTCTCGCGAACAAGCCCGGACAGAACAACGGCGCCCACCCGGGCGTGCGGGTGGGCGCCGTCGGACAAGCTACTTGGCGTCGGTCTTCTGCTGACGCTTGCCGTAGCGCTTCTCGAACCGGGCAACCCGGCCACCGGTGTCCATGATCTTCTGCTTGCCGGTGTAGAAGGGGTGGCAGTTCGAGCAGATCTCGACGTGGATCTGACCCGACTCCTTCGTGCTGCGGGTGACGAAGTTGTTCCCGCAGTTGCACGTGACGGTCGTGGTCACGTATTCGGGGTGAATACCGCTCTTCATGGTGTCCTCTCTCGTTGGCCCCGGGTCCCCAGTGCGGGGTGAACCGGTGCCGGACTTCAGCGGGTCATTCTGCCAGACGTGCTGGCACGGGCTTCAACACACCCCGGTGACCAGGTATTCCACGGTCCGCCGCGACAGTGGGTAGTGAAGGACATTCGCATTGTACGGATTTTGTACCTGATGGCGTGAAGCTGGCCGAGTTCGTGAATCGCTCACTTACTGGAGGTCCGGACATGCGCACGACCGACCTGCTCACCCGGCTCGCGAAGCCGGCCGCCGTGCTGGCGCTGGCCGCTTCCGCCGCGGTCTTCGCGCCTGCCGCGAACGCCGCCGACGGGATCACCGCCGCGGACGTGAACCCCGCCGCGGGCACGTTCTCGGAGGTGTCCGAGGCGAACCTGACCGGTGCCGCGGACGGCACCCCGGCCGGTGCTGTCGCTTGGTACAAGGCGCACGCCGGCAGCACCGGGTGGGAGCACTACTGCGAGAAGGCCGCCGAGAATTCGTACGGCACCACCGGGGTTTGGGCGTCGGCCAACGCACATTGGAACGGAGCCAGCCCGAAGCACACCAGCGGCAAGCCGCCCGCCGGTTCGTTCGTGTACTGGAACATCAGCGCCTACGGCCACGTCGGCATCGCGGACGGCAACGGCGGGTTCTACGCCACCAGCGTCGGCGGCAAGATCGGCCACGGCAGCTCCACGAGCTACTTCAACAACTACCGCGGCTGGACCCCGGCCGCCGTCCCCCGCCACTGAGTTTTCTCCCCGTGCCACCTCCCCGGTGCGGGGAGAAACGTCCGTGAAGGACTCCTTGGGGGAATCTGATTCCCTCAAGGAGTGCATCAAGGCCCACCACAACCAACACCGCCCCCCCCCCGCAGCCCTGGGGGGGGGCCGGGTTGTGTGTAAAAGGGA
>NZ_JBHZAG010000161.1:0-10954 GCF_042754125.1 Amycolatopsis sp. NPDC059235 | reverse complement strand
GGGCTGCCCGGCGTGACAGGCCGAAGGCCCCTCACGCCGGGGAGCCCCCAAACGCCGGCTAAAAGCGATCCCGCGCGCGGCGGCGGAGCCGACGCCAAAAACACAGCTTGGCGACCTACCCCGCCAACTTAGCCACAACCCTAGGCAACAACCGCTTCGCCGCGTCTTGTGCCCGCGCGGGGGTGCTTGCCGCCACACTCAACGCCGACACAACATCCCCCCGAGCCACCAACACAGCACAAGTCGAGCCCTCACGCCAAGCCCGCTGCACACTCACCCCCGGCTGCGGCGGCAACGTCACCTCAACCCCAGCACAATGCGTCCCCGCCACGACATCCTCACCGGACCGGCCCGCATACACCGTGACCTCGTGCGTCAACGCCGACCCGCTCGGATAGACCCAGCTGACCGACTTCCGCTCCCCAGCAGCCAACCCGCTCAAACACCCGGAAACCCGCCCGGACCCCGGCGCGACACCCTCCTCGGCAACGTCCGAATCAGACAACAACGCCGCCTGAGCCCGCCCCGGATCCGGTACCGCCGAAGAAGAAACCACCGGAGGATCAACGGCCCGCGACACCGGCGGCGCGGCCGGAGCACTCGTATCCGGAGCCGGATCGTCGTAATAAGTCTCGAGATTGTTAGGCCGATTGCCGCATCCAGCGAGCCCGGCCAGCGCCCCCAGCCCGACCAGCACAGCGACCGCTGGCACCTGCCGACGACGCACGTTGCCCCTCCGCGCTCAATGTTGCCCGTCCGCCCCGGGCCATGCTGGGCCCCGAGGGTAATGCAATCGCTCAGCTCCACCCGAGGTGGGATCGATGCACCCAGTACTCGCGCGCGTCCTGCGCGAGTTGTCCCAGGACAGCGCAGTCCTCGTCGCTCAACCGGACCCGCGTGGCGGCGAGGTTCGCGGTCAGCTGCGCCGGGCTCGACGGACCGATCACCGCCACCGGTGCCCACTCCTGCCCGAGCACCGCGGCCACCGCGATCGCGTCCGGGCCGACGCCATGTGCCCCGGCGATCCGCCGCAGCGGCTCCGGAGCCTCCGCAACCAGCCGCCCGTTCGCGAGAGTTTCCTTGACCAGCACCCGTTTTCCAGCCGCTTTCGCCTCGGCCAGCGCCGCCCCGACCGAAGGCTCGAACACATTCCACGTCGACTGAACCGACGAAAACACCGGCCGCCCGCCCGATTCCAGCTCGAACGCCCGCCGCACCACATCCGCCTGCGCCGGCCCGGAGGTAGAGAACCCAACCTCGACCCCGGACCCGGAAAGCCCGGCCAGCGCGTCAATCAACGCCGGATCAGTGAAAAGTGGACTGTCCACAGTGAGCGAATGAACCTGGTACAGATCCACGTGCCCCGCCAGGAACTCCCGCGTCTGCGCCCACTGCTCACGAAACCGCGGCAGCGTGTGTTCCTTGACCTCGTGAACATCCGCGTCAAGCTGCCACTCGCCCACGTAGCGGTAGCCCCACTTGCTGGACACAGTCACGTCCCGGTGCCCGCGTTCAGCCAACCAGCTGCCGAGAAACTCCTCCGAACGGCCGTAAGACCGCGCGACGTCGACCCATCGGACTCCCGCCGCATACGCCGCGTCAAGCACCTCGTGCGTCGCGGCCCGCATCGACGGAACGTCACGCACTTCCGGCAAGTCCCGCCCCAGATTGATGTACGCCGGACGGCCGAGCGCGGCCAGCCCCACCGCGATGCGGTCCATCGGGATCTCCCTGTCTTCAGCGGTATTCGGGAATGGTCGGGCGAGTTTAGGCGAGGCAACGTGGAGCGTTTTTTCATCGCCAGATGTATAGGTCGTTATACACTTTGTTTGCGCCGAAGGATGGCGAGCCATTGGCCGGAGTTTTGGGCTTGCCGGTGGAGCTTTTCGAGGCGGGCCGCGGGCGCGCGGACGTAACCTTTGCCGAACACGGGCGCGATTTGGCGAAGGCTGGCTCCCTCCTCCCGGGCGGCCAGCAGTGCCCAGTCGGAAGCGTCGGCGCAGGCCGCGGACGCGCGGCGCAGTTCCCCCAGCAGGTCGATCAGGTCGTTCGCGTTCAGCTCTCCCGCCTGGACGGCGGCGGCGGTCGTTTCGAGCCAGGCCAGTACGTCGGCTTCGGTGATCGGCGGGCGCGGGCGGGCGTTGTCTTTGCTCACGCGGCGCAGTATAGGGCGTTATACACCGGCGGTGAACACAGTGACCGAAACCTGCTGGACTCCGGGCGTGGCGCGGACGTTGACTGGCCGCAGCAGTCATCCGGCCGTTTCGGAGGTTCAGTGAGGTTCGGCATCGCCGCCCGCTTCGTCGCGCTCGCCGTCGTGTGGGGCGCCAGTTTTCTGTTCATCAAGGTGGGCCTGGAGGGGCTGTCGCCGGCTCAGGTCGCGCTTGCCCGGGTCGCGCTGGGCGCGCTGACGCTCGGGGCGTTCCTGGTGCTGCGCAGGCGATCGCTTCCCCGCGATCCCGCCCTGTGGGCGCATCTCGCGGTGGTTTCGCTGCTGTTCTGCGTCGGCCCGTTCCTGCTGTACTCGTGGGCCGAACAGTACGTGGCGTCGGGGCTCGCCAGCATCTTCAACGCCACCACTCCCCTGCTGACCATGCTGTTCGCCGCGGCCGCCCTGCCCGCCGAGCGGCTCACGCGCCCGAAAACCGCCGGGCTGCTGATCGGTTTCGCGGGCGTGCTCACGCTGGTCGGCGTCTGGCGCGGGATCGACCTCAGCCACGAAGTACTGGCTCAACTCGCCTGCCTCGGCGCGACCACCTGCTACGGCATGGCTTTCGTGTATCTGCGGAAGTTCGTGTCGCCGCGCAATCCGGACCCAGTGGTCGTCGCCTTCGGGCAAACCGGTTTCGCCACCGTCATTCTGCTCGCCGCCACACCGGTGATCGCCGCGCAGCCGGTGCACCTGAACCTGGCCGTGGTCCTGTCCATGCTCGCGCTCGGCGTGCTGGGCACCGGCGTGGCCTACACCTGGAACACCGCCATCGCGACTGCCTGGGGCGCGGCCAACGCTTCTGCTGTGACCTACCTCACTCCTGTGGTCGGCGTTCTGCTCGGAGTGCTGGTCCTCGACGAGCCGGTGCACTGGAACGAACCCGTCGGCGCGCTGCTCGTGGTGCTCGGGATCCTGGCGTCGCACGGGCGGCTTTCCCGCACGCGGCAACCGGTCCTGGAAGGGGTCTGAAACGGCCTGTGGGGCCGCCGGAAGGATCCGGCGGCCCCACAGGTTCGCGGTGCGCTACAGGTACTGACCGGTGTTCGTGGCGGTGTCGATCGCCCGCCCCGATTCCTGGTTCTTGCCGGTGACGAGCGTGCGGATGTAGACGATCCGCTCGCCCTTCTTGCCGGAGATCCGGGCCCAGTCGTCCGGGTTGGTGGTGTTGGGCAGGTCCTCGTTCTCCGCGAACTCGTCGACGATCGCGTCCAGCAGGTGCTGCACGCGCAGGCCGGGCTGCTTGGTCTCCAGCACCGATTTGATCGCCGACTTCTTCGCCCGGTCCACGATGTTCTGGATCATCGCGCCCGAGTTGAAGTCGCGGAAGTACAGGACTTCCTTGTCCCCGTTGGCGTAGGTGACCTCCAGGAACCGGTTCTCGTCGCTCTCCTCGTACATCCGCTCGACGGTGTGCTGGATCATCGCGTCGAACGTCGCCTTCTGGTCCCCGCCGAACTCCGCCAGGTCGTCGGCGTGGATCGGCAGGCCCTCGGCCAGGTACTTCGAGAAGATGTCCTTCGCGCCTTCGGCGTCCGGCCGCTCGATCTTGATCTTCACGTCGAGCCGGCCCGGCCGCAGGATCGCCGGGTCGATCATGTCCTCGCGGTTGGAGGCGCCGATGACGATGACGTTCTCCAGCCCCTCGACGCCGTCGATCTCCGACAGCAGCTGGGGCACGATCGTCGTCTCCACGTCCGACGACACGCCCGAGCCGCGGGTGCGGAAGATCGAGTCCATCTCGTCGAAGAACACGATGACCGGGGTGCCCTCGGAGGCCTTTTCCCGCGCCCGCTGGAAGATCAGCCGGATCGACCGCTCGGTCTCGCCGACGAACTTGTTCAGCAGCTCCGGGCCCTTGATGTTGAGGAAGTAGGACTTGCCGTCCGCCTGGTCCCCGCGAGCCTCGGCGACCTTCTTGGCCAGCGAGTTCGCCACCGCCTTCGCGATGAGCGTCTTCCCGCAGCCCGGAGGGCCGTAGAGCAGGACGCCCTTCGGCGGGCGCAGCTGGTACTGCTCGTACAGGTCCGCGTGCAGGAACGGCAGCTCCACGGCGTCGCGGATCTGCTCGATCTGCCGGGTCAGGCCGCCGATGTCCTCGTAGCGGACGTCCGGCACCTCCTCCAGCACGAGGTCCTCGACCTCGGCCTTCGGCACCCGCTCGTAGGCGTAGCCCGCCTTGGAGTCCACCAGGAGCGAATCGCCCGGTTTGAGCGGCTGCTCGGAGAGCGGACCGGAAAGCAGGACGACCCGCTCCTCGTCCGCGTGGCCGACCACGAGAGCGCGCGTGGCGCCGCCCTCGACGTCCGGTGCGAGCACTTCGCGCAGCGCGCACACCTCGCCGGTGCGCTCGAAATCGCCTCCTTCGACGACCGTGAGCGCCTCGTTGAGCCGCAACGCCTGCCCGCGCCGCAGCGACGAGACCTCCACCGCGGGCGACACCGAGACGCGCATCTTGCGCCCCGCGGTGTAGACGTCCACCGTGTTGTCCTCGTACGCCTCGACGAAGACCCCGTAGCCGCTCGGCGGCTGGGCCAGGCGGTCGACCTCTTCGCGGAGGGCGAGCAGCTGGCCCCGCGCCTCGCGCAGGGTTTCGACGAGTTTCGTGTTCCGCTCGGTGAGCTGACTCACCCGTTCCGACGCCTCTGCGAGACGTTGTTCGAGAACGCGGTTCTGTCGCGGGGAATCGGTGAGCCTGCGGCGCAGCAGCGCCACTTCTTCCTCGAGAAAACGGATCTGCCGGGCTTGTTCCTCTGGTGTCTGCCCTGCTCCGCCGGTTGCTGAAGGGTCGGCCTCCTCGCGCCGACCTCCGGGAAGGTCATGATGCATCGGGCACCTCCTCGGAGTGCTTTTCATTCCACGGTACCGGCGATCACCGACAAGAAAAGGCCTTTCCGCATCACAAGACCGGCGCGTCGCGCTTTTTCTTCCGGCCAGCACGGCCGCGAGCGCAGCGCAAGCGGCCGATTCGGTGCCGCGGACGGGAATCCGCTCCGCGCGGGTTTCCGCAACGCGGAACTGAACGCACTGCGGATGCCCCGCGACGCGTCCCGCAAACCCGACTTGCGGGTTGGCTGCGCGGAAACGAGCGCGGCTGGCTAGCATCCCCGGGTGGCCGCGCTTCGCGCGTGGCCAGGACTTTCGTTCGCACGGCAGGGGGAACCGAGATGACTTATCCGCCGCAGCAGCCCGGCGGCTACGGACAGCAGCCGAACCCGTACGGGCAGCAGCCCGGCGGCCAGCAGCCGTACGGGCAGCCTCAGCAGGGCGGATGGAACCAGGGCGGGCAGCCGCCGCAGGGCCCGCAGTCCGGCGGGTTCCCCTCCGCGCCCGGTCCCGGTCAAGGCCCCTACCAGGGCGGATACCAGCAGCCCGGCGGCCCCCAGCAGTACGGTCAGCAGCCGGACCAGTTCGGGCAGTTCGGGCAGCAGCCCGGGCAGCCCGGCGGTCCGTTCGGGCAGCAGCCGGGCGGCCAGTTCGGCGGGTTCGGCGAGGAGCCGCCGAAAAAGAAGAAGACCGGCCTGATCGTCGGCATCGTGATCGCCGCGGTGGTCCTCCTCGGCGGCGGGACCGGCCTGGTCATCTGGCTCACCGGCGACAGCAAGGACAACAAGAACGCCGCCCCGCCCGCGTCGTCCTCGGCTCCGGTCGCCAGCCCGCAGTCCAGCGGCAGTTCGTCGTCGTCCCCGTCGAGCACGTCCTCGTCGGGCTCGAGCAGCGGCAACTACCCGGCCGCGTCCGGTGCGAAGCCCACCTCGGGCGAGCTGTTCGACGCCGCTTCCGCGGCGTACAACAGCTCCGACACCGACGGGCTGTACTCGCTGCTCTGCACCAGCCTCACCAAGGGCCAGAAGCCGACCGACAAGATGCCCTCGGGCATCCACTTCGAGCTGACCGGCAGCCCGCAGGAAAGCGGCGACCAGGCCACGGTGAAGTACCACGTCACCACGTCCACGAAGACCGCCGACGGCACCCTCACCGCCCTGCGCCAGGGCGGGGCCTGGTGCCTCGGGAAGGTCAGCACGGACCACTAAGTGAGACGCCGGCTCAGCACGGCACTCGTCCTGCTCGCGGTCGTTGTCGCGGGCGGTGTCCTCGGCCTGGTCCTGATCGGCCTGCCGGGGCCCGCCCGCACCACCACGGAACCGCCCGCTCCCCCGCCTCCGCCGCGAAGCAGCGCGTCCCAGAGCCCCGCGCCGGCGGTGGATCAGGCCGCGGTAGCCACGCTGGCGCGCACTCTCGTGGAGGCGATCACGCGCGCCGACTCCGCCGAATTCGGCACTCTCACTTGCAAACCGCAAACTGCGGCGGCGTTGAAGGAGCTCCAGGCGAAATGGGACGCCGCGGGACCGCTTCGCGTCTCACTCGCCGGACAGCCGGCGATCGCGGGCGACGACGCGACCGTGACTGTCCGGGTCGAAGGCACCGGCGGGCACAAGGACACGCCGTTCCCGCTGCGTCGCGAGAACGGCCGTTGGTGCGTCCCTGGTTAGCCTTTGCCCTTGCTGGGCCGTCGTGAAACACGCGGCGACACTGTGCCGTCGGCCAGACGCCGTGCGGTGAGCAGGAAAGCGGTGTGCGCGACCATCCGGTGGTCCGGCCGCACCGCGAGGCCGACGACGTGCCAAGGCCGCATCAGCGTCTCCCACGACTCCGGCTCGGTCCAGCACTGCTGTTCCCGCAGCGATTCCGTGACGCGCGACAGCTGGGTGACAGTGGCGACGTAGACCGTCAGCACTCCGCCGGGCACCAGGTGCGCGGCGACGTTCGGGAGCTGGTCCCACGGCGCGAGCATGTCCAGCACGACCCGGTCGACCTCGCCGGTGTGCGTGGCCAGATCGGCGACGGTGAGCGTCCAGTTGTCCGGCTTCTCGCCGAAGAACTTCGTGACGTTGCGCTCGGCGTGCTCCGCGTGGTCGTCGCGGATCTCGTACGAGAACACCTGTCCGGCCGGACCGACCGCGCGCAGCAACGAGCAAGTGAGCGCGCCCGAACCGGCACCGGCTTCGAGGACGCGTGCGCCCGGGAAGATGTCGCCCCACATCACGATTTGCGCGGCGTCCTTCGGGTAGATGACCTGCGCGCCGCGCGGCATCGACAGCACGTAGTCCGGGAGCAGCGGCCGCAGCGCGAGATACGTGCTGCCGCCCGCCGAAGTGACCACGCTGCCCTCGGGACGGCCGATGAGGTCGTCGTGCGCGAGGGCGCCGCGATGCGTGTGGTACTCGCCGCCGTCGGCGAGCGTGAGGGTGTAGTGCCTGCCTTTCGAGTCCGTCAGCTGAACCCGGTCACCTGCACGAAACGGTCCGCTGACCGACAACTTCTTCCTCCACTGCAAACCCGGAACGCCGACGTCGAATCCTCGCAGGTCGTCCCGCGCGCGTCGTGCGCGGGTGCCTCACTGAGCGCGACGGCCCTGCATCAGCGCGGTCCGCAGGTCCTCCCGGCGCAGCACCCCGGCGGGCCGGCCTTCGTCGTCGACCACGAGGAACTGCCAGGCAGGCGTCTCCCGCACGCGCTCGGCGATCTCCTCCCCCGGTTCCGAGGCCAGCAGCACGGTCTCCGCGCGGATCGGCTCGGCGGCCTGCTCCGCGGGCGCGTGCGGACTGATGCTCGCCAGCTGCTGCGCCGCTTGCTCGTCCAGCAATCCCGCCGCGACGCCGTCCGCGCGCACCAGCACGACTCCCCGGCCTGCCGACGCGGCCAACGCGTCGGAAACCGGGCTCTCCGCGGGCAGCTGCAGCACGGGACGCACCAAATCGGACAGTTCCAGCCCGGCGGGCCAGCCGCGGCGGGCTTCGGCGGCGAGCTCGGACCTCGCGCCGAGGATCACGAACCACGCCGTCACGACGCACACGCCGAGCCGCAGCCAGCGGTCCGGGCTCTGCATCGCCAAGCCGAGCAGCGCCCAGACGATCAGCCCGGTCGCGACCAGCGCACCGCCGGCGACCGCGGCCTTCGTTCCCTTGGCCCGCAACCCGGTCATCGCCCAGACCCCGGCGCGCACGAGCCGTCCGCCGTCCAGCGGCAAGCCTGGCAGGAGATTGAACAACCCGACCGCGAAGTTGGCCACCGCGCACTCGGCGACCAGCAGCCACACCGCGCCGTCCGGCGGGACCGCGAACAGCAGCAGCGAGCAGAATCCGCCCAGCACCAGCGAAACCGCCGGACCCGCCGCGGCGACCAGCCCTTCCTGCCCCGGCCGTCGCGGCGTACGGGCCACTTCGGACAGTCCGCCGAGGAGGAAGAGCCGCAGCCGCCGGACCGGAATCCCGAGCCGCAGCGCGACGAGGCAGTGCCCCAGTTCGTGCGCGAGCACGGAAAGCCCGAGCAGCACCGCGAACGCGGCGGCGAGCAGCCAGGAGGTCGGCGTCGAAACGTCCGGGAGCAGTCGCCCGACCAGCGGCGCGTAAAGCACCACGATGACGAGCGACCCGATCCACCACGACGGGGCGAGCAAAACGGGCACCCCGCCGACCCGGAACAGCAGCAGACCGCCGTCCCCGCCGGCGCGCCGAGCGGGCCCGGCACCGTGCTGACTGGTCGCGGCCATGCCGGACAGCGTAGGGGGCCGGGTGTGGGAAGCCGGTGACCCGGTCGCCCCGGACGGGTGGTGTCGGTCTCGCCGAGCGGCAAGGTCAGGCGGGCTTCGGCTCGACGAGGTTCTCCAGATTCGCCCGCGCCACCTGTTTCCGGAACTCCCCGCGGTACGAAGCGTCCCCGGAATCGTGCACCGCGTCGGTCATCCACATCGCCGACGCCTGCCGCTCCCAGACGTGGGCCAAACAGGCGTCCGAGTAGCCCTCCAGCAGACTCGGATCGCCCTTCTCCACCTCGCCGGCGATCGCCCGGGCAAGCACTTCCGCGTCATGCAGCGCGAGGCTCATTCCCTCCGCGCTCATCGGCGAAATCAGATGCGCCGCGTCCCCGAGGAGACACAGCCTGCCGTAGCGCATCGGGCTGAACACCACCCCGCGCAACGGCACGACCTGCTTGGTGGCGATCGGCCCCCGTACCACTGCCGAGCCGAACCGCGCGTCGAGTTCGTCCCAAACCCGATCGTCCGGCCAGTCGCCGACTGTGTCGTCCACCGGACACTGCAGGTAGACCCGGCTCGCTGCCGGCCCACGGGTGATCCGCGCGGCGAACCCCCGCGAATGCACCGCCATCACGGCCACCGGATCAGCAGGCACCCCCGTCATCGCGGACAACCAGGCGTAACCGAACTCGTGGCTGTGGCAGGTGAGAAACCCGTCCGGAACCGCCGTCCGGCTGACGCCCTGAAACCCGTCCGCGCCCGCGACGAACTCGCAGCTGATCGCCTTGTCCCGATAACGCACCCGAGGCCGATCAGTGTCAAGCCGCTCCAGCACGACGTCCTCCGCCCCGAACCGGAGATCGCCGCCGTCCCGCAGAAAGATCCGGATGAGGTTCCGCACGAGGACCTGCTGCGGAATGAACGCACCCGCCCCGTCCTCGTCGACGTCCATCCGCCACGCCCGCCGCTCGCCATCGACGATCAGCGGCAACACCACGTCCGACGGCCCGCCCCCGTGCCCCTCGACAGCCTCTCCGACTCCCCACTCCCGCAGCATCCGCACCCCGCGCCCGTCGAGCGAACCCGCTCGCTGCCGCTGCTCGACGTACTCCCGGCTGTGCTTTTCCAATACCACACAAGGGATCCCGCTGCGCAGGAGAAACGTGCCGAGCGCAAGCCCCGCGACCCCGCCGCCGACAACAACCACCGTGGTTTGCTCGTCTGTCCGACTCATGATCACCACTGTCTTCGAGCCCGCCGCCCGCGCCCACCGCCAACCAGGCAGCCGATAACGAAAACCCGCCAACTTCCTCCCCGCTACTCCCCGCGCCCGCGCAACTCGGCCTGATACCGCCCCGGCGTCTGCCCCACCAGCGCCGTGAACGCCCCGATGAACGCCGACGGATTCGACCACCCGCAGCCCATCGCCGTGTCGGTCACCGACGCCCCCTCGGTCAGCCGGAACAACGCGTGATGCACCCGCAACACCGTGCGCCAACGCTGAAAACTCATCCCGAGATCGCTGTGGAACAACCGGCTCAGCGTCCGCTCGCTGGCCCCCGCGACCCGCCCCAGCTCAGCCAACGTCTCGCCCCGCCCAGGCTCCTCGTGCAGCAACTCCGTGACGACCCGCAACCGATCGTCCCGAGGCTCCGGAAGACGCAACGTCTCCCCCGGCACCTCCCCCAACTCGTCGATCACCACAGCCCGAACCCGCCGAGCCGCCTCGCCAGACCGCGCCCCGTCCCCGGTCAACGCCAAAATCCCGGCCCGCGACAACGGCGAAACCACAAACACCCCAGGCCTCCGGTCCAGCGCCCCGCACTCCTCAGCGGGAACAGCCAAAATCCGGGTGTCAGTCCGCCCGTAAAACCGATGCGAGTGCACAAACCCAGGAGGAGTCCAGGCAACCCGATCCGCAGGAGCCACCCAAGTCCCGAACTCAGTCGTAGTGCTGAAGACCCCCCGAGCCGCATAAACCAACTGCCCATTCGGATGAGAATGCCTCCCCATCCGAAACCCCCGAGGCAACCACCCAGCCCCCTGCGGAGTCATCCCAGCCGGTACTGCCACCACACCCATTCCCCGACCCTACCGACGTCCGCGTCACCTTCTCGCCCCTTCTGGCCAGCGAACTTCGCCCAACTAAGCCCCGGCGCGGGATCGCGTCGGCGTCCGGAGGGTCAGCGTGTACGGCCCCCAGGCCG
>NZ_JBHZAG010000160.1:0-11035 GCF_042754125.1 Amycolatopsis sp. NPDC059235 | reverse complement strand
CCCCAGCGGCACGCACGGCACTTCCCTCGCGACGTACAGCAATGCAGTCATCCGACCGACGCGAAGATGATCAACAGCGACCTAGTTTTCTTGCTATGCCTCGATTCTTTCGCACCTTGGCCCTCGGTTCAGCTGTCCTGCTGGCGACTGCCTGCTCTGCCTCCGCGGCCCCTCCACCCGCCGCCCCTCCTCCGGCCGCGGCCTCGGGCTGGCCGCCCGCACCCGTTGTCCCGCTGCCGTCCCAGCCGCCGCCCGCACTCGTCGTCGACGCGCCGCTGCCGGAACAACTCGCGAAAGGCCTGGTCGTCCTGCGCTACCGGGCGGAAAACCTGCGCATCGTCCCGGTCTACGGCCCGGCCGCGCTCGACGTCTCCCCGCGCATCGGCCACATCCACGTCACGGTCGACGACGCGCCCTGGCATTGGGCCGACGGCAGCGGGGAGCCGCTGATCATCCAGGCGCTGCCGCCCGGCCCGCACAAGGTGTGGATCGGGCTCGCCGACCCGACGCACAAGGTCTTGGACAGCAAAACCGTGAGCTTCGTCGTGCCGGTGAGCGGCCACCATTGAGCGGACCGGCAGAATCGGGCGTATGCGAACAGCCGAGCGTTCCGGATGACCGATCTCGCCGACGGCAGGCTCAAGCTGCGGCATCTGCGGTACGTCGTGGCGATCGCCGAGCACGGGTCGCTGGTCGCCGCGGGCGAGCGGCTGCACATCACCCAGCCGGTGCTGACCCGCGGGCTGCGCGAACTCGAGTCGATCCTCAAGGTCGAGCTGTTCGAACGCGGCCCGCGCGGGATGACGGCGACGCTGTTCGGCGAGGTGTTCGTCGACCACGCCCGGGCAATGCTCGCCGAACTCCGCCAGGCCGGGCGGCATCTCGAAGAGCTGGTCGACGGCCACGCCGGCACCGTCACGATCGGCACCTTCCTCGCCGGGGCGAGCGTGCTGCTGCCCCGCGCGGTCGCGCGCGTGAAAGCCGTCGCCCCCGACCTCACCGTGATCATCCGGCACGGCGGCCCGGAAGCGCTGTACGAGGCGCTGCTCGCGGGCGACGTCGACCTCGTCGTCGGCACCCTCGAACCGGCCAATAACGACCGGCTTCGCCAGCACCACCTCTACTACGAACCCGCCCGCGTGGTGGCCCGCAGCGAGCATCCCGCGCACCAGCGGCCCGGGCTCACGATCGCCGATCTGATCAGCGAACTCTGGTCGCTGCCGCCCGCCGACAACCCGCAGCGGCGCCAGCTGGAAGAACACCTCCTCGGCCGCGGCCTCTCGACCCCGGCCAATCGCATCGAATGCGGTTCGTTCCTGGCCGTGCGCGCCATCGCGCTCGAGACCGACACCCTGGTCGTGATGCCGCAGCTGGTCGCCGAAACCGAACCGGGCCTGGCCGCGCTGCCGATCGACCTCGGCATCGTGGAATCGGTCGGCGTCACGCTGCCCGCGGGCAGGCGGCTGACCCCGACGATGCTGCTGATGACGCGGAAACTGGACGAGGCGGCGGCCGAGATCCGCAAGACCATCGGCTATACCCAACCGACATAGCCGAGCGCCAACGCGGCATTGGACGGGCATGGCCATGGCTCCTAGCTTGGAGTCATGGAAATGAATTCCTCCTGCTGCACCCCTCCCGGTTCCGGTTCGGCGACCATTGTGCGCCCGGTTCCGACAGTCGGCGGAAGTTTCCGGCTGATCGACGATTCCGGCGCCGCGGTCACCGAGCGTTCCTATTTCGGCAAATACCTGATCGTCTTTTTCGGCTTCACGCATTGCCAGACCGTGTGTCCGCCCGCGCTGGCCCGGATCGACCGGGCACTCGAAGAACTCGGCGAACTCGCGAATAGCGTGCGGGCCCTTTACGTGACGGTCGATCCGGAACGCGACACTCCGGAGGTCCTGCACGCTTTTCTGGCCGCGCGACACCCGCGGATCACCGGGTTGACCGGGCCCGCCGAGGAAATCGAGTCGATGAAGAAGGCGTACCACGTGCACGCCCGTCGCGTCGACGACCCGGACGGCTACCGGATGCCGCACAGCGCGTTCACCTTCCTCATGGGACCCGAAGGCGACTACCTCACGCACTTCGCGGACACGGTGGACAGCAAGGAAATCGCCGCCGCTGTCCAGGCTTTCCCGGCGGTGCGGTGATGCTCGCCGCACCGGACATCTCGGGGTATCCCGCGCTCGACGACTTCCAAGCGGGACACGTCCAGCACGTGCGCAATCTGGTCGCCCAGCAGGACAACGAGTGGGCGAACATGGGCAGCATGCTGTGGGGCCAGGAATGGACCGACGCTTACCGCTACCAGCTCACCCAGATGGCCTACACCCTGGGTTTCGCGCATTTCCACCATCTTCCGGCCGCCCCCGGCGCGTTCCGTCCGGCCTTCGAAGAGATCATCCGGAAAATGCAGCTTCCGGAAGTGTGGGCGTACTGGCGCGAAACCAGCCGGGGCAGCATCCACAACAATCCGGACCTCACGGAATTGCGCGAGGGCTGGCGCGATCCGGTGTTCAAAGAAAACATCATGTACAGCGGCCGGTTCTTCGCGATCCTCGGCATGCACAGCATGCTTTTCGACAGCGACCAGTACGACCGCGACGGCGCGCTTTCCTTCCGCTGGGACCCGCTGTTCCAGGGACTCGGCCCGGAAGTCTACGAGTACTCGCTCAGCTCGCTCGCCGACAACCTGTACTGGCAGATGGCCGAACAAGGCTGGTACGGCATCGTCTGCGAACCCAACTGCCTTTTCCTCGTCTGCAACCAGTTCCCGATCCTCGGCTTCCGGTTCCTCGACCTGCGCAAGGGCACGTCGGTCGCCGAGGAGGTCACCCAGGCCTACCAGGCGGCGTGGGACAAGCGGGGAATCCTCAACGAATACGGCGAGTACTGGCGGCTCTGGCTGGTCGAGCAAAACCGCCCGGAAATGCCGCTGGAGGGCGGCGGCAACGCCTGGACGGCGCTGAACCTGAACGCCTGGAGCCGCGACCTGGTGCACCGGCTCTACCCGGACCAGATCCGCGACGAAATCCGGCGCACCCCGGACGGCCTGGTCACCCTCGCCGAGCCGACCGCGACGCTGGAGGCCCGCAAAGCCCGCGCAGCCGGCCGCGAACCGGAGTTCACCCGCGACCTCGGCTTCACCTGGCGCGCCCCGGCTTTCGGTTACGTCGCCGGGTGCATGGCGGAGGTCGGCGATGAGGAGAACCTGCGCGGCCTGCTCGGCTACGCCGACGCCTACCTGAATCCGACCTGGGAGAACGGCGGCCTGTTCTACCCGCGCCAGGACCGTTCGTTCGACGAGAACGGCAACCTGATCTTCATGGACCGGCTGACCGGGAACGCGATGCTCGGCTACGCCCGGCTGAACGTCCCGGACGGGCTGTGGAAGATGTACCACGATCCCTGGACCGCCGAGCATTTCCGCGAGCCCCGGGTGACCCGGATCGACGGCACGGCCGAGATGCTGCGCGCCTGGTACGACCGGGAGAAGTCGCTGCTGGCACTGACTTTGCGCCCGGTCGCCGGAAAACCCGCCGACGTGACATTGCGGATCAGCAATGCCGAGGCGCCCTGCAAGCTCTTCCGCGACGACGTGTTCGCCGCCGATTCCGCCGGGACGGGCACCCCCGGCCTGCACACCCGGCGCGAGGGGAACGACCTCGTCGTCAGCCTCCCGCTGCCGGTGCGAACCAATCTGACGCTCTGTTTCTGAGGAGAAAACCGTGAAACTCGCCAATGTGGACGGCCGGGCCGTCCTGCTGACCGCCGAGGACAAGGGAATCGACGTCGCGAAAGCGTCGGGCGGACTTTTCGGCCTCGGCTCCGCCTATCAGAACTGGACCGAATTCCAGGCCTGGGCGAAGAAACTCACCGCCGAACCCGACGTCGTCTTCACCCGTGCCCAGCTCGGTCCGCCCTCCCCCGCCCCGCGGCAGGTCGTCGCGATCGGCCTCAACTACGACGCCCACGCCGCGGAGTCCGGGTTCGCCGCGCCGGACGGTCTGCCCCCGGTGTTCGCCAAATTCGTTTCCGCGCTGACCGGTCCCGACACCGAGGTCGTGCTGCCGCCCGGCGGCAAGGCGGACTGGGAGGTGGAACTGGTCGCGGTCATCGGCCGGACCGCCCACCGGGTCGAGGAATCCGAGGCGTGGGACCACATCGCCGGCGTGACGATCGGGCAGGACCTTTCCGAGCGCGTCTCGCAGCTGGCGGGCTCGGCTCCGCAATTCGGCCTGGGGAAGTCTTTCCCGAACTTCGCGCCGGTCGGACCGTGGCTGGTCACGCCGGACGAACTGGCGGATCGAGACGACCTGGCGCTGTCGTGCGCGGTCGACGGCGAGACCGTGCAGGACGGCCGAACGCGCGAGATGATCTTCCCGGTCGCGAAGCTGATTTCCGCGCTGTCCCGCACCATCACCTTGTACCCGGGCGATCTCGTCTTCACCGGAACGCCGTCCGGGGTCGGCGTCGGCCGTACGCCGCAGCGATTCCTGCGAGCCGGGGAAGAGCTGGTCAGCCGGATCGAAGGCCTCGGCGAAATGCGGCAGACCTTCGTCGCGGATCCGGAGGCCTGACATGGGGATGCATCGGCTGACCCGGGTCACGATGGGGGTCCCGAACGTCGCGGAAACCATTGCCTACTACGCTGATTTCGGACTCAACCACGTCGGCGACGGGTCCTTCACCACCCTCGACGGCGGCGAGCAGCTGCGCGTCCGGCACGCGCCGTACCGGCAGTTGCTCGAACTCGGCGTGGGCGTCGACGACACCGACGACATCGCGCGAACCGCGGCGCGCCTCAACCGGCTCGGCGTCGTCAGCACCGAAACCGGCACCGCCGTCGCCGCGATCGAGCCGGTCTCCGGATTCACCGTCCGGGTCGAGATTTCGCCGCGGATCACGCAGCAACCCGTGCTGGCCACGCCGTACAACGGACCCGGCCGCATCGAGCGGTTCGGCCGCGCGCCCGGCGTGGTGCGCACCAGCGCGGTCCGGCCCAAGAAGCTCGGCCACTGCGTGGTGGGCACCACCGATCTCGACGCCACCATGCGCTTCTTCACCGAGGCGCTCGGCTTCAAGGTCAGCGACTACATCGGGAACAAGGGCGCGTTCATGCGCTGCTCGGTCGACCACCACAACGTGCTGGCGCTCGCGGCCCCGGTGAACTTCCTGCACCACACATCGTGGCAGGTCGACGATATCGACGACGTCGGCCGCGGCGCCGCGGCGATGCTGAGCGGCCATCCCGACCGGCACGTCTGGGGCCTCGGCCGCCATCACGCTGGCTCCAATTTCTTCTGGTATCTCAAAGACCCGGCGGGAAACTTCAGCGAGTACTACTCCGACATGGACTGCGTCCCCGAGGACGAGATCTGGAAGCCGGAGGTTTTCGACGGCGTCCAGGGCCTGTTCAGCTGGGGCCCGCCCCCGCCGCCGTCGTTCCTCGAACCGGACGACCTCGGCGCGCTCATGACCGGCCAGCATTCCGCCAAGTAACCCCTGCAGTAATCCCAAAAAGGAGAGAAATCATGGCTGAAGCCCTGTACGTCCGGCAGATTCCGGACAACCTCAACATCCGCTTCGTCGAAAACCGCATCGTGGTCAAGCGCCCGGCGCAGGAGGTGTACGACTGGGTGACCACCTGGTCGAACCTGCCGAAGTGGCTGCCGATGGCGTCCGGCACCGAGGTGCGGCGCGGCACGCCGGACGTCCCCGCGGAACTCGGCGACGTGCTGCTCGAAAACATCGTGCCGGACCTGAACGAGAAGCCGAAGCTGTACACCGTCGTCGCGCGGGTCCCGGGCAAGCTCTGGACGGTGGTCGGCCGCGACGTGCTCGAAGACGGAACCCCGGCGCCTTCGATGCACGCGATCGCCACCTTCACCACCTTCGACCTCGGCGACGGGACGACCCTGTTCTGCCGCCTGTTCGAGCGCCTGATCCCGCCCACCGAACCGGCCGGCCCGCACCCGGTCGAGGACCCGGCCCGCATCCAGCCCGGACTGGAACTGCTGAAGGCGCACATCGAGGGCACCGCGGCGTAGTTCCGCGGTTGACCTCCACCAAGGTCGAGGGAGAAGGATCGCGGTGAAGGTCTGAGCCATACCGCGGAGGAGATTGCTGATGATCTTGGTGACGGGCGCGACCGGAAACATCGGGCGTTCGCTGGTCGGACGACTCGCCGGGGCCGGGGCCGAGGTCCGCGCGCTGACCCGGTCCCCCGGCCGGGCAACGGTTCCGGCGGGAGTCGGCGTCGTCGAAGGCGATCTCGAGGATCCCGGCTCGCTCCGGCCGGCGCTCACCGGCGTCGAAGCGATTTTCCTGCTGCGGACCGGAGACACGGACACCAGCCAGATCCTGAAAACCGCGGCCGAAGCGGGCATCGCGCGAGTAGTGACAGTGTCGTCGCTGCTCGCGCAGACCCACCCCGACTCGTCCGTCGGCCGGACGCTGCTCCGCGGCGAGCAGGCCGTGCGGGACAGCGGCCTCGAGTGGACCATACTGCGGCCCTGGGAATTCTTCTCGAACCTGCTGTTCTGGGCGCCCGCGATCCGCTCGGACGGTGTGGTGCGGGCACCGCGGCCCGGCTTGCCGTCGCCCGCCATCGATCCGCGCGACATCGCTTCGGTGGCGGCCAGCGCGCTGCTGGAGGACGGCCACGGCGGCAAGACCTACCCGCTCACCGGCCCTGCGACCTTGACGCCGCAGGAGAAGATCGCAGCGATCAGCGCGGCACTGGGCCGCCCGCTGCGTTTCGAGGAAGATCCCAGCCTCGCGACCGAGGACCCGGCCGACGACCTCGCCGCCGCGGTGTCGTTCCCCGGAGTCTGCGCGGTGGCGAGCCCCGGCGCACTGTCCACAGTGGAGGACGTGACCGGCGTTCCGGCGACGGCTTTCCGGCAATGGGCGATCGAGCACGCCGATTCGTTCCGCTGACCGGCCGCTGGCACTGCGTCGCCCGGCTCAATCCGGCGACGCAGTGCCAGCCGCTCGCTACCGCGAGACGGTGACCGTCGGGCCTTCCACCGTCTCGTACGAGTAATTGTCTCCGACGAACTGGTGCTCGATTACGTACTGTCCGGGCTGCGCGCTGGCGAAAACCCCGATGGTGAAGGTGAAGGTTTTGCTGCCGTTGATCGGGACGTCGCCCACGTCGTAACGAATAGTGTTTCCGGCCTGGTAGCACAGCGCGCAGGTGCTGACGTCCAGGAGCTGGTTGATCGCGCCGTTCGCCACGCCCAGACCGAGCTTTCCGCCTTTCAGCGGATCGGCATCGGCGTTCGACAAGGTCACCGAGAAGGTCAGGGCCGCCCCTGGCGCGACGGTGGCCGGCGTAATGCTCACGGTGCTCGACGGCGCCGGGTCGGCGTTCGCGGGAACGCCCAGCCCCACCAAGGCGAGAACACACATCAGCGCGACAATAGCTTTTCTCATGACAGCTGATCACCCACTCCATGCTCGGCACAACACAGAAAAAAGGGATGGCCCGCCTCGGCCCGTCGTGTGCTCGCACGGCCGTTCGGAGCACAGCTGCTCATTCTTTCGGCCGCACGGTATTTCGTCGCTTTCAAGCCGGATTGACCAAGAGCGGGGAATGCGACCTCCTTCTGGGCCAGACCCCCGACAGGTCGACGTTAGCCCGGAAATGATAGCGGGAATCCGACCCGTCGCGCGAGAACTGTTCTTCGATCGCCGCTATCGTCGGGAACGATCGGCGAAAGGACCCGCGCATGCCTCTCAGCCCGCAGACTGTCGCGTTGCCCGGCCAGGTCCGGGACGTGGCGGCACCCGGCCCGAACGGACCGTTGGTCGCGACCGCGTACGACGGCGACAACCTGTCCGGCACAGTGCTTACCGCGCTCGACGCGTCGGGTGTGGTGCTCTGGAAACACCGAGCTGACGGCCGCCCGTACCCGCCGTTGGTCAGCGTCAGCGGGACAGTGTGGATCGCCCAGCGGGACGCAGGCTGCTACGTCCTGACCGAACTCGACCTCGCTGGCTCGGTCCTCCGTTCAGTCGTGCTCGACCACGAACCGCACGAGCACCTCGGCGCGTTCGTCCTGCTGGCGGACGGCTTTTGCGTGTCGTGGCTTCCCGCCGGCAGTTCCCGCGTCGTACCGCCCGGTCGCGCCCCTCGCGTTGCCCGCCACGACGAAAGCGGCCGGACAGTCTGGTCCACCACCATCCTGCTCAGCTCGCTGAAACCGGAGGACACCGACTCAGCCGAACACCCGGGGCCGCCCCGAGAGCCCCGGACGCTCACCGCGGCGCACTGGCAGCCGCTGCTCGTCTCCGCCGATCGCATCGCGGCCGGTTTCGCGGACGACGGCAGCGGGATCGGCGTGACGCTCTTCCTCGACACCGCACACGGCGGCGTTATCTCCCAAACCCTGCCTGGCCCGCGCAGTCGGTGCGCCATCGCGGCACCCGGCGAATTCCTGATCGGCGAACAGGGTTACAGCTTCTTCCGCACCACCCGGTACGACCGAACCGGAATGGCCACGCAACGGTGGTCCAGCCACGGTTTGCTGCTGATCGATCGGCACGGTGGCATTCGTGGTCCCGAATCCGAAAATATTCGTCGCTTGCGTTCGCGTTTCCGCAGCCTGGCCGAAAACGGCACCCTGCTCGACGGACCGCTGTTGCGTGGTTGCTACACCACGTATCCGGCGCTGGACCGCAATGGCACAGCCGTGTTCTGGCGAGAAGGCCGTCTCCTCACCGTCGATGCGGACTTCCAGCTGCGCAAGCTCTTCCTCAGCGAAGACGACCGCGGGGTGATGGGCCGGATCCTGCTGCTCGCGGACGGGCTGGTCGTCTTCAGCCTAGGCAGCGAACTGCTGTTCTTCCGCGACACCGGCCTCGGCCCGCTGGACGACGGCCCGTGGCCGTGCGGCGGCGGCAATCTCAACGGCAACCCGGTGCGATACCAGTAGCGCTCAGCCGGCCCTGCCGTCCGGCCTCGGCGCGCCGAGCAAACGCAGCCCCTCCTCCAACTCCGCCAGCGCCGCGCCGCCAAGGAAGTGCTCGCGAACCGCCCGGGCATAAGCCGGCAATGCTGACTCGTACGTGTGCAAACCCGTTTCGGTCAGCGAAATCCGCATCAACCGACCGCGCCCCGCAGCCGCGCGGTCGACCAGGCCGCGCCCGTGCATGCGGGCGAGCTGGTGCGAGAGCCGGGTCGCGGTCCAGCCCGTCAGTTCGCCGAGCAGTTTCTGGCTCAACTGCTTGTCTTCGGCCTCGTGCAGCCGCGCCAGGATCTGGAAATCCGCGCCGGACAGCCCTGTCGCGGCGAACAGGTCCCGCTCGACGGCCGCGACCGCCTCCCCGCTGAACTGCACGAATGATCGCCACACCCGCGTCTCTCGCGGGTCGAGCAGATCCGGGTCGCGGCTCATGGTCTCCCTTACGTCGTCTCCTGAGTTAGTATCGGACCTCTGATTTGATACGTCAAGTTGACACATCAGGAGGGACATCATGCGAACAGCAGCGGTGCTCGGTACCGGCGACGCGGGTTCCGCGATGGCGCGGCAACTCCGGGAGCACGGCTTCGCGGTCCGCGCGTGGAACCGGACCGAATCCCGCGCCCAGCCGTTGACGGCACACGGCGTGGCGGTCTTCCCCACCGCCGCGGAGGCGGTGCGCACAGCCGAGGCCGTGCTCATCACGGTGTTCGGCGCCGCAGCGGTGCTGGAGGTACTGCGTGAGATCGCACCGGCCCTCGACTCCGACGCGGTCGTATTGCAGAGCGCGACTGTCGGCGCGGACATCGACGGGATTGTCCACACCGCGGAACAGCTCGGCGTCACCTTGCTCGACGCGCCGTTCCTCGGCAACCCCAAGCGAGGCGGGCTCACGCTCATGGTCGCCGGAGCAGCCGAACCCAAGCGGCTCGCGAGCCCGGTTCTCGAGGCGCTCGCGTCCACTGTGGTCGATGTCGCGGACCGGCCGGGTGGTGCGAGTCTGCTGAAATTAGCCTGCAACGCCTGGCTTTTCGGCCTGAACGCGATGGCCGCGCAGACCGCCGTGCTGACCGAAGCGTTCGGCTTGGATTTCCGGCTCTTCCTCGACGCCGTCGCCGGCTCGAAGGCCGACAGCTCGTACTTGCGCTATCGCGCGGCCCAGCTGAGCGGCGAAACCGACGAGGTGCTGAGCCCGGTCCGCGCGGCGGTCAAGGATCTCGCGCACATCCGCACCGCCGCGACGTCCGCCGGAGTCCCGGATCTGCTGCTGGACCGACTCTCGCAGCTCTACACCCAGGCCGCGGACAACGGCCTCGCCGACCACGATCTGGCCGCGGTCCGCGTCGTCCTCGGAAAGCAGGCGGCGTGACGATCCTCGCCGGAGTGCACCATCTGAAGTTCCCGGTGAGCGACCTGGACGGCAGCCTCGGCTGGTTGGTCGTGGTGCACGATCCGGACGGCGCGTCGATCCGGCTGTACAGCGAGGAAACCCACGACTGGGACGCCGACCGCGCGGACCTCGAATCTCCCTGGATCGCGCCGCTGGCACGTGACCGCCCAGCTAGTCACCGCACCACGACGTAGTCTCCACCGGCCCGGGCCGCAGCGAGATCGGCGTGCGTCGACCCGCTGGTCAGGAAACGCCCCCGGACGACGCGGACCCAGGAACCGTCGAGAGGAAAGACGAGCACCAATTTCGTCCCGTCAGTTCCGCGTAGCATCGAACCTTTCCTCAGGTTGCCGAGAAACTCGATGATGTCGCGTTCGATTTCCTCGGCGAATTCGCGATGGCGTTCCTGCGAGATGTCGTACAGATCGGTGTCGATGTCGTAGGTGACGCGGGTGCCGCTCGCCGGGTCCCGCGCCTCGAACTCCATCCCTAGCCACCGTTGCGGATCGACGATCACTGTGGCCTGCCACGTCGACCCGCTGAGTTGCCATCTCACCGATGTGTCGTCGGGGGCCCCCCGGCCCGCGGGGGGGGGCCGCCCCCCCCCGAAGGATACGAATGGTGGCAAACACTGAGCTTAAAAAAAAAAAAAAACCCCCAACACCAAAAA
>NZ_JBHZAG010000159.1:0-11124 GCF_042754125.1 Amycolatopsis sp. NPDC059235 | reverse complement strand
GGTGCCCCACGCAACCAAGGACCAATGTCGCCGCCAGGCGACGAGGTAGGGCCACCCCCCGCCCAACCACACGGGCCACCCCCGTACCCCCCACCCCCAAAACCCGGCAAACTCAACCACGTGACCACCCACCCAAAACGAAGCCACACCCCAGGTCACCCGCCGGACCCCACCTTCCGCAGCCTCTGGCCCGCCACCCCGCGCCAAGCCCTCCGCGAAGCCGCCTGGCTGGCGATCACCGGCCCCCTCCCCCTACTCTCAGTAGTCCTCCTCCTAGCCGGAACAGCCATCGGCCTAGCCCTAACCCCAGTACTCGCCGGACTCCTCATCCTCACCGGAGTCCTCCGCAGCGCAAGACTCTTCAGCGGCCTCCACCGCCGCCTGGCCACCAGACTCCTGGGAATCCCCCTCCCACCCCCGCCGAGAACCGACCTGGCCCCAGGCCTCTGGAACTGGCTCACCGCCCGCCTAGGCGACCGAACAGCCTGGCGATCCGTCGCCTACCTCCTGGTCCGCCTCCCCTTCGGCCTTCTGGCCCTGATCGGCTCCGGCGCGCTCGGCTTCTTCGGCCTGGCCTCCTTCACCTACCCGCTCACCTGGCTCCTCGAGACCAGGCCCGGCCACGGCCTGCCGGTCTTCAACATCGGGAGCTTCAACTGGCTGGGTTCCCTCGGCTGGTGTCTCCTCGGCATCGCCGTCCTAGCCGTCTGGCCGGCCGTAGTGCACCTCCTCACCGGAGTAGACCGCCTCCTCCTCCGCACCCTGGTAGCCGACCCAGGCCTCCGCGAACGAGTCCGCTTCCTCGAAGAAACCCGAGCCACCGCCCTAGACGAAGCAGCAGAACAGCTCCGCCGCATCGAACGAGACCTCCACGACGGCGCCCAAGCCCAACTAGTCGCCATGGCGATGAAACTCGGCCTGGCAAAAGAAGAACTAGCCGCCGACACCGTCAACCTCGACCAGATCCGCACCCTGGTCGACACCGCCCACAGCAACGCCAAACAGGCCCTCGTCGAACTCCGCGACCTGGCCCGCGGCATCCACCCCGCGGCGCTCGACAAGGGCTTGAGCCTCGCACTGTCCACATTGGCCAGCTCGGCCGACTTCTCCGCGACAGTCTCAGTAGAACTAAGCCGCCGCCCACCCCCGTCACTGGAAACAATCGTCTACTTCGCCGCCGCCGAATTCATGACCAACGCGTCCAAACACGGTGCCGGAAGATGCACAGTCCTGGTCGAAGACCGCGAAGACGTCCTCCGGCTAACCGTCGTCGACCACGGCCCCGGCGGCGCCGCGATCATCCCCGGCGGCGGACTGTCCGGAATCGCGGAACGACTCCGCCCCGCCGACGGCGAGCTCGCCGTGTCGAGCCCGAACGGCGGCCCGACCATAGTCACCGCGACACTCCCGCTCCACCGCTAAACTCGGGGAAATGAGGGGGAAACAGTGCGGATCGTGATCGCGGAAGATTCGGCAATCCTGCGCCAGGGCCTAGTCGAACTCCTGGGCCTGCGCGGCCACGAGGTGGCAGCGGCGGTGAAGAACGCCGACGACCTCCGAACCGCCGTCCGCGAGCACCAGCCTGACGTGTCCATTGTGGACATCAGAATGCCGCCGACGCACACCGACGAAGGCCTGCGCGCGGCAATAGACCTGCGCGCCGAACGGCCCGGCTGCGCGATCCTCGTCTTCTCGCAGTACGTCGAAACCAACTACGCCAAGCAACTCCTCGCCGGAGAAGCAGGCGCGGTCGGCTACCTGCTGAAGGACCGCGTCGCCGAGGTGTCGGACTTCCTCACCGCGCTGGAACGCGTCGCCGCCGGAGAGACGGTGCTCGATCCGGAAGTCGTCCGCCAACTGTTCGCGACCACCGGCCAGGCCGGTCCGCTCGCCGAGCTGACGCCGCGCGAACGAGAGATCCTCGGGCTGATGGCGCAAGGCCGGTCGAACTCCGCGATCGCGGCGGAGGCGTTCCTGTCGGCGGGCTCGGTCGAGAAGTACGTGACGAGCATCTTCGGCAAACTGGGCCTGCCGCCGTCGGACGGGCACAACCGGCGCGTCCTCGCCGTGCTCCGCTATCTCGATTCCTGACGCCTACGCTGACGGTATGTACTCCACCGAGATCGAGGTGCACACCGGAAACACCGCCGTCGTGCACAACCTGACCCGGGAGGCCGAGAGGTTCCTGCGCGACGCCGACGCCACCGACGGCCTGCTGCACGTGTGGGTGCCGCACGCGACGGCCGGGCTCGCGGTGCTGGAAACCGGCGCGGGCAGCGACGACGACCTCCTCGCCGCGCTCGACGACCTGCTCCCCCGCGACAACCGCTGGCGCCACCAGCACGGCACCGGCGGACACGGCCGCGACCACGTGCTCCCCGCGTTCCTCCCGCCGTACGCGACCCTGCCGGTGCTCGGCGGCATGCTGCTGCTCGGCACCTGGCAGTCGGTGTGCCTGGTGGACACCAACGTCGACAACCCCGTCCGCCGGGTCCGCTTCAGCTACCTCACCGGCTGATCCCGCCGTAGCATCGCGGACGTGACAGCCATTCGCGCGCACCGGCTGGTGCTCTGGGACATCGACCACACGCTCGTCGACTACACCGGGCTCGGGGTCGGCTGGTACGGCTCGGCGCTGGCCGCGGCGACCGGCGCGGAGTTCCGCACGCACCCGGATTTCGGCGGCCGGACCGAACGCGCGATCACCGCCGACGTGCTGAGCCTGCACGGGATCGAACCGGACGAGGACACCATCCAGCGGATGTGGCGGGAGCTGATCGCGGCCGTCGAACGCGCCCGCGAAACGCTGCCCGAGGAAGGCCGGGCGCTCGACGGCGCGGCGGCCGTGCTCGCCGATCTCGCCAAGACCGACGGCGTGGTGCAAAGTCTCGTCACCGGAAACCTGCCGGAGATTTCGCTGCACAAACTCGCCGCGCTCGGTCTCGACGAGCATCTCGATCTGGAGATCGGCGGCTACGGCTCGCTTTCGCCGCACCGCGCGGATCTCGTCCCGCACGCCGTCAAAGCCGCGGAAACGAAGCACGGCAGGGAATTTCCCGCTGAATCCGTAGTGATTCTCGGAGATACTCCGAATGACATCGACGCGGCGCTCGACTACGGCGCGGTGGCGATCGGCGTTGCCACGGGCCGGTTTTCCGCCGGGCAGCTGGCCGAAGCGGGCGCACACCACGTTTTGCCGGACCTCGCCGATCTGCCCGCGGTCCGCGCCGCGGTGCTCGGACTGCCCTGAGGCAAGCGACCGGGATCACCCGTTCGGGCGGCTTTGCCGTCAACCCCTGTTCCGGGTCGGCTACGCCTCTCATTGGCCGAATGTCAGCCTGTTTTCCCTGATCAGCGCGTTGCACTACGCCGAAGGTCAGTCTTGGGACCAGGGTCGGGTCCCCCTGGGGTAGCAGTCCCTTAGGGGGAGAAGTAGGTCCGACGGGCGATGACCGCTTAAGATCGCCGCGCCAAACTTTCCCCATGACGATCGCACAGGGGGGAACCGGCCTCGTGGCCGGAGAGGCACGCGGACGGCTAGCGGTGCTGTGGAACCGGATTCCGTTCACGACGACCGTCGTGCTCGCGATCATGATCGTGGGGGTCGCGACTGGCTCGCTCTGGCACGCCGCCGAGCACCAGCACGCTTTCCACTACTACGCCTACGGCCTCCCGTCGCTGGAGCACGGCCGCTGGTGGACGCTGTTCACCGGGCCGTTCTACGCCCTGCGCCCGTGGTTCTACCTGCCGATGGCGGGAAGTTTCGCGCTGATGGCCGGGTTCGCCGAATGGCACCTCGGCACCCGGCGCGCGATGGCGGTGACCATCGGCGGGCAGCTGGTGTCGACCGTCGTCGCGGTGCAATTCCTCGAACTTTCCCGCAATTCCGGCTGGGCCTGGGCCGACCGGATCTCCGGCACGCTCGACGTCGGTTTCTCCGGCGGAGCGCTCGCCGCGATCGCCATCACCAGCGCGACCCTGCGCACTCCGTGGCGGCTGCGGCTGCGAGCCGGGCTCTGCGTGTACGCCGGAGTCGCGATCGTCTATGTCGGCACGCTCGCCGATCTCGTGCACTTCTTCGCGCTGGTTCTCGCGCTGCCGCTGGGCCGGCGGCTCGCCGGACCTGCCGCACGCAACGCCAACAAGCCGTCGCTGCGCGAATGGCGGCTGCTCGCGTCCGCCGGATTGGTGCTGCTGGTCGTCGCCGAAGTGGTGATGTGGCTGGTCCCCGGCGACGGCCCGTTCGGCTCGTCGGACTCGATCTCGTTGTCCGGCAACGAACTTCTCCCGCTGTGCATCGTCGCGGTGCCGATCCTCAACGGGCTGCGCCGCGGTTCGCGGTTCGCCTGGCGGTGCGCGATCGCGCTGTGCGTGCTCGCCGCGTCGCAGATGGCGGTACTCGCCGGGCTCGTCGCGATCACGCAGCTGATCCGCGAGGACTACGACCTCAGCAGCCCGCCGCTGTTCATCGTGGACAATCTCTTGTGGACAGTCGAACTGGTGTTGCTGATCTCGGCCAGGCGCGCCTTCCGGGTTCCCTCGCGGCGCAGGCGGCGCAAGATCTTCCGCGGCGGACCGGACCCCGCCTTCGCGCGGCTTCTGCTGGGCCGCAACGGCGGCAGCACCATCTCGTGGATGACGACCTGGCCGCAGAACACCTACTTCGTCGCCTCCGACGGCACGTCGTACCTGGCGTACCAGCGGCACGCCGGCGTCGCGGTGGCGCTCGGCGACCCGGTCGCGCCGGACGGGACGAGCGACCGCACGCTGCGGGAATTCTCCGCGATGTGCGAGAACACCGGGCTCGTGCCGTGCGTCTTCTCGGCGACCGCGGGGACCGTCGCGCAGACCACGAAACTGGGCTGGCAGCACGTCCAGGTCGCCGAGGACACGTTGGTGGACTTGGAAAACCTCGAATTCCGCGGCAAGGCCTGGCAGGACGTGCGGACCGCGCTGAACCGCGCGAAGAAGGACGGGATCGAGTTTCGGTTGGTGCGACTGGCCGAACAGCCGTGGTCGATCCGCGAACAGGTGCGGGCGCTGTCCGAGGAATGGATCTGCGACAAGGGCCTGCCGGAAATGGGCTTCACGCTCGGCGGCGTGGACCAGGCGATGGACCCGGCCACGCGGGTCGGTCTCGCGGTCGACGCGGACGGCACGGTGCACGGCGTGACGTCGTGGCTGCCGGTGCACACCGGCGACGGCGAGGTCGGCGGATGGACGCTCGACGTGATGCGCCGCCGCGCGGGCGGATTCCGGCCGGTGATGGAGTTCCTGATCGCCTCGACCTGCCTGGCGTTCCGCGAGGAGGGCGCGAAGTTCGTGTCGCTCTCGGGCGCGCCGCTGGTCCGCAGCAACGACAGCACGCCGCGGCAGATGGTCGACCGGATGCTGGACGCGCTGGGCTCGATGATGGAGCCGTACTACGGATTCCGTTCCCTGCACGCGTTCAAGGCGAAGTTCCAGCCGCGGCACGAGCCGCTGTACCTCGCTTACCGCGACGAGGCCGACCTGCCGCGGATCGGGATCGCGCTGGGCCGCGCGTATCTGCCGAACGCCGGGCTGATGGACTTCGCGAAGCTGGCGCTGCGGCGTCAGCGCGTGGTCGGCGGCGGCGTGGTCGTGGACCGGTCCGCGGCCGGGACACCGCGGTAACTGTGCAGAATCCGGACGAGGTCGTCCCGGGACGCGGAACCCGTGCGGCCTTGTTCGGAGTACGCGACCAGCACGGCCGACTTGTCACCGGCCCCGAGCGCGAGTGCTCCGACAAGCACGCTCTGCGGCTGACACGGCGCGTTGCTCGGGGCCACCTCGGCGACCACGAGCGTGCCCTCACGGCTTTCGTTCTCGATCTTGACTTCGGCCTTCTCCGGCGCACCAGGCGTCACCTTCGCGGCCGGAGCACTTTTGCCGGTGTAGCCGCTGATGCCCAGGTCCGTTACCGCTTTGCGGGCAGCCTCAGCGGCGTCGCCGGTCTTCTCGGTGGTGAACCCCGCGCCGCCGATCTGGCCGACCGCGTCTTCCTTGCAGCTGTGCTGGCCGAGGAACGCGCTGGTGGTCAGGTTGATTCCGGGCGATCCGGCGGCCGGGTCCCAGCCGTGCAGCGTGGTCGGCGCCGGTTCCCAGGACGGCGGCACGTCGTACGCGTAGCTGCCGTCTTTGCCCGCCACTGACTGCCATCCCGCGACCACTGGCGGCACGACGACGCGGGGTTCCGGCTGGTAGGTGTACGGGGCGCGCGGAGTGTCGTCCGTGCTGGCGGAGTGGTGGCTCTTGGTGGTGAAGACGTTGTAGCCGAAGATCCCGATCATGATGAGGATCGGGACCGCTTTCACCAGCCGGAGGTTGGTTTTGCGGGGCGTTGACCTCCGGAGCTGTGCCGGGGTGAGGGTCTGCCGCAGGGGGTCCGCGCCCTCTTCAGGAGGCGGAGTGCCCTGCGGCCGCGGGGCTGGTTCGGACGGCCGAGGCGCCGTTTTCTCGTACCCGGCGCTCGGGAACTTCGGCGCGTCAGACGGCTGGTACCCGCCGAAGCCGCTCAGCGCGGCGTTGTCCTGGTACCCGCCGTCGTCGCGGCGTTTGCGTCCGAACCAGCCCACGGGCTTCAGCCGCGGACGAGCTTCGCGAGGTGGTCGACGACCGAGTCGACGGCGATCTCCTCGCGTTCGCCGGTGCGCCGGTCCTTGACCTCGACCAGGCCGTTCGCGAGGCCGCGGCCAACGACGAGGATCGTCGGGACGCCGACCAGCTCCGCGTCGGCGAACTTCACGCCCGGGGTCGCCTTGCGGTCGTCGAGGATGGTTTCGAGACCGGCGGCGTCGAGTTCGGCGGCGATCTTCTCCGCTCCCTCGCGCACCGTCTCGTCCTTGCCCGCGATGACCACGTGCACGTCGAACGGCGAGACCTCGCGCGGCCACACGAGGCCCTGCTCGTCGTGGTTCTGCTCGGCGAGCACGGCGACCAGGCGCGAGACGCCGACGCCGTAGGAGCCCATGGTGATCCGGACCGGCTTGGAGTCCGGGCCGAGCGCGTCCACCTCGAAGGCGTCGGTGTACTTGCGGCCGAGCTGGAAGATGTGCCCGATCTCGATGCCGCGCGCGGCGACGAGCGTGCCCTGTCCGTCCGGCGACGCGTCGCCCTCGCGGACCTCGGCGGCCTCGATGGTGCCGTCCGGCGTGAAGTCGCGGCCGACGACCAGGTCGAGCACGTGGTGGTCGCGCTGGTCAGCGCCGGTCAGCCAGGCCGTGCCCTCGACCACGCGCGGGTCGACGAGGTAGCGGACGCCGTTCTCCTGCAGCCCCTTCGGGCCGATGTAACCCTTGACCAGGAACGGGTTCTTGGCGAAGTCGGCTTCCTCGAGCAGCTCCACCTCGGCGGGCTCGAGCCCCGCTTCGAGACGCTTGAAGTCCACCTCGCGGTCGCCCGGGACGCCGATGCCGAGCAGCTCCCACTCCTTCGCGCCCGGCTGGCGCGTCTTGACCAGGACGTTCTTCAGCGTGTCCGCCGCGGTGAACTCGCGGCCGAGCCCGGCGGCGTTGAAGAACGCGACGAGGGTCTCGATGGTCGGCGTGTCCGGCGTGTGGTGGACCTGCGCCTCGGGCAGGCCTTCGAGCGGCCGGGCGGCGGGCGCGGGCGTGATCACGGCTTCGACGTTCGCCGCGTAGCCGGACTCGGTGCTGCGGACGAAGGTGTCCTCGCCGTTCTCCGCGACCGCGAGGAACTCCTCGGACGCCGAGCCGCCCATCGCGCCGGACGTGGCGGCCACGATGACGTACTCGAGGCCGAGGCGGTCGAACAGCTTGATGTAGGCGTCGCGGTGCTTCTGGTACGAGTTCTCCAGGCCCTCGTCGTCGAGGTCGAAGGAGTAGGAGTCCTTCATGACGAACTCGCGGCCGCGCAGGATGCCCGCGCGGGGGCGCGCCTCGTCGCGGTACTTGGTCTGGATTTGGTACAGCGTGACCGGGAAGTCCTTGTAGGAGCTGTACTCCCCCTTCACGGTGAGCGCGAACAGCTCCTCGTGGGTCGGGCCGAGGAGGTAGTCGGCTCCCTTGCGGTCCTTGAGGCGGAAGAGGTTGTCTCCGTACTCGGTCCAGCGGTTGGTGGCCTCGTACGGTTCGCGGGGCAGCAGCGCGGGGAACTGGATCTCCTGCGCGCCGATCGCGTTCATCTCCTCGCGCACGGTCTCCTCGACCCGGCGCAGCACCCGCAGGCCGAGCGGCAGCCACGAGTAACCACCCGGGGCGACCCGGCGGACGTAGCCGGCGCGCACCAGCAGCCGGTGGCTGGGCACTTCGGCGTCCGCCGGATCCTCGCGCAGCGTGCGGAGGAACAACGACGACATCCTGGTGATCACTGGGAACTCCCTGCACTGAGCGGGTCTTAGACGTTTCGCACAGAGTAGTCAACACCCTGGCCGCGACGCATGCGGGTTATCGGCGGGCGCCGTTTTTGTCGGTGGTCGCGGTTAGCGTGCGGGCATGGGTTTGGAGATGGGCATGATCACCGTCGACTGCGCCGAGCCGCAGCGCCTGGCGGAGTTCTGGACGGCGGCGCTGGGCGTAGCGGTGGCGGCGGACTACGGCGAGTTCGTGATGCTGGAGGGTCCTGCTTCGGGCGGGCCTCGGCTGGGGTTGCAGCGGGTGCCGGAGCCGCGGAGCGGCAAGAACCGCGTGCACGTCGACTTCGGCGCGGACGACCGGGAGGCCGAGGTCCGGCGGCTGGTGGGCCTGGGCGCGGTGGAGCTGGGGCGGCATCAGGTGCCCGGGCTGGAGTGGACGGTGCTGGAGGATCCGGAGGGGAATGTGTTTTGCGTGTCCGCGAAGGGGGCGCATTGAGGATGAGGTGACGGCGGCTGAACCAGGCGCGCTCGGCTGGAGCGGGGTCGCCATCGGCGGGCGCGGGGGGGGCAGCGATCGGCTGGAGCGGCCGTCCGCGAACGCAGCTGTCTGCCGACGCGGTCAGTCGGCTCGCAGCCGACGCGGTCAGTTGGCTCGGTCCCCGGCGCCCAGTCGCGGACAGGCTCCGCATCGCATGGTGAACGCGGGCCGCAACGGCGGTCGGCGAACGCCCGCGACCGTGCGGGTGCCCGGACGCACTAGCCGGCCGAAGCCACCCTGCGCGGCGACCCGCACCCGACGGTCAGCCGAGCGGCAAAACGTACCCGTAATTCCGCTCAGCCGTCCGATACCCGCACCGCTCGTAGACCGCGAGCGCGCGATGGGTGTTGTCCACGTCCACCGACAGCGACGATTTCTCGAAGCCTGCCGCGCGGCCGGCTTCGAGAGTGTGGGCCAGCAGCGCCGACGCCAGTCCTCGCCCGCGGGCCTCCGCCAGGGTGCCGACGTAGTTGACGTGCAGCTCCCGCACGCCGGTCGCCGCCGCGTCCGCCGCGTAGAACGACGACATCACGAACGCCACGGCCCGGTCGCGGTCCGGGGAAAGGAGGAGGAACGAGAGGTCAGGCTGGAAGTCCTTGTTGCCGCGGAACCGGTGTCGCCACTCGTCCGCGGAGAGCCACGTGCTGCCCCAGTGATCGGCGAATGCGGCGTTGCGCACGTCGAGCGCCAGTGCGTCGTAGCGCTCCTCGCAGGCGACCAGCGGGAGATCGTCCGGGAGCGGCGGAGCAGGGGGCAGCGCGGTCAGGTCCGCGCGCATCTCGACGAAGGTCCTTTCCTGCTTGAACCCGCCGCGTTCGAGAAGCGAGAGGTACCAATGCTCGTTCTCGTGCGCGCCGGCGTGCAGTTCCAGCTTCGAGTCCGGGAAATGCCGCGCGTGGACACTCCGGCCCGTCCGCACAAGCCACTCCGTCAACACCGAAGCGACCTCGTCGGTCCGGTACTCCGGGTCGGTCAGCGACGCGACGTGCGGCTGATGCACCGGCTCGGCCGCGTCGCGGGCGATGACCAGCGCGTAGCTCACCAGCCGCGCCCCGTCCCAAGCACCGACGCTCGCCCCGGCCAGATCGACTGACGGGCCCGACAGTTCCTGGCGCACGTCGCCCTCGTCCCAATGCTCACCAGTGCGGTCGGCTTCCTCCGCGACCGTGCAGAGCCGGGCGACCGCGCCGACATCGGCCAGCGTGAGCGGGCGCCAGGTGAGTTCCATGCGGGCCAGAGTAGGGAGCGGCACACGGCCGCCGCACCTGGATTACCCGGCGGTTACGCTCCGGGGGTGCTGGTGCTCCTCCCCCCTTCAGAAACCAAGGCCGACGGCGGCAAAGGCGCGCCGCTGGACCTGGACGCGCTGTCGTTCCCCGAACTGAACCCGGTGCGCGCCAAACTGGCCGACGCCCTGGTCGAACTGGCCGCCGACGTCCCCGCGAGCCTCGCCGCACTGGGCATCTCCGCACGGCAAGCCGACGAGGTCACCCGCAACGCCCAGCTCTGGACCTCCCCGACGATGCCCGCGCTGAGCCGCTACACCGGCGTCCTCTACGACGCGCTGGACGTCAAAAGCTTCACCCGCGCCGGCCTGGCCAAAGCACAACAACGGCTGGCCGTCACGTCCTCCCTGTTCGGCGTCGTAGCAGCCACCGACCCCATCCCCGCCTACCGCCTCTCGGGCGGCAACACAGTGCCCGCACTAGGCACCGTCCGAGGCCTGTGGAAGCCGGTCCTGGAACCAGTGCTGCACGACGTCGAAGGCCTGATCGTGGACCTCCGCTCGGGCACATACGCCGCCTTCGCAAAACTGCGCGCAGACGCAGTAACCGTCCGAGTAGTCACCGAAGACGCCAAGGGCAACCGCACCACGGTAAGCCACTTCAACAAGGCCTACAAAGGCAAACTGGCCGCAGTACTGGCCACCTCGCGAAGCGAACCGTCCACTGTGGACCACTTAGTACGCGAAATCACCAAAGCAGGCCTAACCGTAGAACGCACCGGCGACCACGCCCTAGAACTCCTCACCGACTAACCATCCGCGAGCGCCCCCGCCCCACCCAACCGCCACCGCTGCACCCAACTATCGAGGCACCCAGCCCCACCCCCGCACCGGTGCACCCGCTATCGAGGCACCCAGCCCCTCCCCCGCACCCCGATACGAAGCCTCCCTGCGGTCTGGAGGTGCTTGTCAAGGCATCTTTCCCGCCTTGACAAGCACCTGTCTCTTATACACATCTGACGCTGC
>NZ_JBHZAG010000158.1:0-11356 GCF_042754125.1 Amycolatopsis sp. NPDC059235 | reverse complement strand
GACGGAGCTGCGCGCCCGGCCCGGGGGGCCGTGCACGCAGCTCCGTCAGACGCCGACGCGATCCCGCGTTGTGGCTGGGGGGGTGGTCAGGAGCCGACGCGGTTGGCTAGAACGGTGGCGAATCGTAGGGCGCTGCCGTCGCTGAAGGGGAGGTTGAGGGACGGTTCGCAGATGTCCAGTTCCAGCACCCGCGGCTGTCCCCGGTCGTCGCGGACCAGGTCGACGCGGCCGTACAGCAGCGGGCGGTCCAGGCCGAGATGGTTCGCGGCGGCGTCGAGCGCGGCGGAGGCGACCGCGCGTTCGTCCTGGTCGGCTACGCGCGGTTTGCGGAAATCGAGCGTCGGGACGTGCACGGTTCCGTCCGGCATCAGCATCGCGGCCTTGCGGATCGCGTGGCTGTACTCCCGGTCGAAATAGATCAGGTTCGTTTCGCCGTCCCGGTCGACCGACTCGAGATACGGCTGGACGAGCGCGTGCCCGCCTTCGCCGAAGAGCTTCGACAGATGCGCGGCGGCTTCAACAGCCGCCGGCCGGGTGAATCTGCGGACATTGCGCGAATACGCGCCGACCCCCGGTTTGACGACGATTTCCGTCGCGTCGCGATGCTGCTCCAGCACTTCCCGCACCACGACGTCCGGGTCGTCCCCGGGGGCGGCGAACCGGCTCGGGACGACCGGGACGCCGAGTGCGGCCAGGTCCGCCAAATAGGACTTGTCCAGCGCCCACCGGGCGACCACCAGCGGGTTGAGCAGGAGCGTCGTCTCCTCGACCCGTTCGCACCACGCCAGGAACTCCGGCAGCTGGTCGACGTAGTTCCACGGCGAGCGCAGCACGACCGCGTCGAACCGGGACCAGTCGACCTCGGCGTCCTCCCACTGGCAGACCTCGGTGTCCAGGCCGACTTTCGCGCAGGCCTCGCGCAGCAGCGGCATGTCGTAGTCGATGGGCAGGCTGACCCGGTCGGTCACGAGGGCAACGATGCGGGTCACCACGGCAGGACCTTCCCGGCGTGCACGTAGCTGCCGCTCGGGCCGTCCTCGTCGAGAAGCGCGAGTTCGACGCTGGTCACGGCGGCGTCCGCCGGTTCGAGGTCGCCGGCTCCGTCGTTCATCCCGGTTTTGGTGTAGCCGGGGTGCGCCGAGTTGACCTTGATCGGCGTGTCCCGCAGCTCGTACGCCAGGTGCACGGTCCACGAGTTCACCGCGCTCTTCGTGGCGCTGTAAGCCGGAAGCGCCTTGAAGGTGTCGCTGTGGGTGTAAGACTCGGGATCGCTGTGCCGGGTGAGCGAACCGAGCAGGCTCGACACGTTCACGATCCGCCCGGCGGCCGACTTGCGGATCAGCGGCAGCATCGCCAGCGTCGTCTCGACAGTGCCGAACAGGTTGGTGTCGAAGGTTTCCCGCCATTCGGCGAGGGTCTGCTCGGACGGCTGCTTGCCGTACTTCTCGATCCGCACCGCCGCGTTGTTGACCAGGATGTCGAGCCGTCCGTACCGGGTTTCCAGCTCCGCCGCGGCGGCCGCGATGCTCTTCGGGTCGGTCACGTCGAGCTGAAGCCCTTCGACGGCGAGACCCGCGTCGCGCAACCCCGTCGCGGCTGTCTCGACGGCGGTTTCGTTGCGTCCGCTGAGCACCACGCGGACGCCGCGTTCGGCGAGCTGCCGAACGATCTCGAACCCGATGCCGCGGTTGGCCCCGGTGACCAGGGCAATGGTGTCGTCCAAATCGGTCTCGCTCTCTTGTCTTCTCCGGCGGTCACAGGGTGGACAGGAATTTCGCCACCGGCGGCCCGAAACTCTCGAGGTCCGCCAGGAACGCGTCGTGGCCGAGGTCGGATTCCAGGGCGAGGAACTCGACGTCCGCGCCGCCCGCCCGCAATCCGTCGGCGATCTGCCGCTGCTGGTGCAGCGGGAACAGGATGTCCGTCTCGGTGCCGATCACGAGCGCTTGATCGACCCGCAGCCGCGCCAGCGCCTCCGCGGCGCTGCCGTCGCACAGCTCGCCGAGGTCGAACCAGTCCATGCTGCGGCTGAGGTAGAGGTAGCTGTTGGGATCGAACCGGCGCACGAAGCGGCGCGCGTGATGGTCCAAATAGAACTCGACAGCGAACTCGGGGCCGAAAGCGGCGTCCCCGGCCTCGGATCTTTCGCGGCCGAACCGGCGTTCCCATTCCCGCGCCGACCGGTACGTGGTCATGCCGATCTTGCGCGCGGTCAGCATGCCGCGTTCCGGATAGCGTTCCGGAAGGTACTGCCCATCATTCCACAGTGGATCCGACCGGATCGCTTCCCGTTGCAGGGAACGGATCGCGATCGAGTACGGCAGCGAATGCGCGGCCGCGGAGATGCTGACGTGACTGCGCGCCAGCTCCGGATGCCGCGCCAGCAACGCGAGCGCGCTCATCCCGCCCATCGACGCGCCGACGACGCACGCCAGCCGCTCGAATCCCAGGTGCCGCACCGTGTTCGCCGCGGCGTCCGCGATGTCCTCAATGGACAGTTCGGGAAAACTGAGCCGGTACGGCTGCCCCGTCGCCGGATCGCGCGACGCGGGCCCGGTCGATCCTTGACAGCCGCCGAGCGAGTTCACGCAGATCACGTGCCACTGGTCGGTGTCGATCGGCTTGCCCGGACCCAGCATCGACTCCCACCAGCCGGGGGCGGGGTCCTCCGGGCTGGACGCCGCGTGCGCGTCCGGCGAAAGACCGGTGAGCAGCAGGACGACGTTGTCCCCGGTCGCGGAGGGCTGTCCGAAGGTCTCGTAGGCGACGCGCGCGCCGTGCAGCTCGCCGCCGCGTTTCATGGCGAATCTCTCCGGCAGCCGGGCGAACCGCGTGGCCGGAGGAATGAATTCGTGCATCATGCGTCCCAGGTGGTCGTGCGCTCACTCGCCGAGCGAGGCCAGCCATTCGTCGTCCGAACCGTCGCTGATCCCTTCGAACCAGAAGCCGGACAGATACCGTTCGCCGGTGTCGGGCAGCATCGCGAGCAGCACCGCGCCCTCGGGCGAGCTCTCCGCTTCGCGCAGCGCGGCGGCGAGCGTCGCGCCCGCGGACATTCCGGCGAAAATCCCCTCCTCGGCGGCCAGGCGGCGCGCGGTGTCCCTGGCCAGCTCGTCGTCGATCGTCACCAGCTCGTCGATCACGGTGCGGTCCAGCACCCCGGGGACGAAGTTCGGAGCCAATCCCTGCAGCTGGTGCAGATTCCACGACTGCCCGGCCAGCACGGCCGCCTTTTCCGGTTCCAGCACGACGGTCCGCACGTCGGGCCGGGCGAGCTTGAGCATCTGCCCGACGCCGGTGATCGTGCCGCTGGTGCCGAATCCGGTGACGAAGGTGTCCAGCCGTTTCCCGGCGAAGTCGGAGAGGATTTCCGCGGCCGTCGTCTCGCGGTGGTACGCGGGGTTGGCCGGGTTCTCGAACTGGCGGGCGCGGAACCAGCCGTGTTTCTCGGCCAGTTCGTCGGCGATCCGGTTGCCGCCGAGGCTGCCGAGATGGCCGGGGAACAACAGCACCTTGCCGCCGTACGCGCGGATCAGCTTGCGCCGCTCCACCGAATACGTGTCGCCGAGCACCGCGACGAACTGGTACCCGCGCGCGGCCGCCACCATCGCCAGCGCGATGCCGACGTTGCCGGACGTGCACTCCACGATCGTGTCGCCGGGCTTGAGCTCTCCCCTGGCCTCGGCGTCGAGGACGATGGCCAGCGCCAGCCGGTCCTTCACCGAGCCGCCCGGGTTGAACGACTCGACCTTGACGTACACCGAGACGTGCCCGGGCGCCATCCGGTTCAGCCGCACGATCGGCGTGCGGCCGATCGCGTCAAGAATGCTGGAGTACAGCGGCATGACGGAATTCTCCTTCGTACACAGTCGTGGCCGGACCGGCCAGGACGATCGGCTCCTCTTCGGACGGCCAGCCGATCCGGAGCTCTCCGCCGGGCACCTCGACCGTCACGTTCCGGTCGAGCCGTCCGGCCCGGATCAGCACCGCGGCGGCGGCACAGGCCCCGCTGCCGCAGGCGAGCGTCTCGCCAGCACCGAATTCGTGGACCCGCAGGCGAATCCGGTCGCGAGCCACGACCTCGGCGAATCCGACGTTGACCGTCGGCGGCAGTCCGGGCAGCGCTCGCACGGCCGGGCCGAGCCGGGCCACCGGGGCGCTGCCGACGTCGTCGACTTCGAGGACCACGTGCGGGTTTCCGGTGGAGGCCGCGGCGAAGCGGACGGGAGTCCCGTCCGCCAGCGCGGCCTCGTACCGGCCGTCCAGGCTCGCGAAGCCGGACAACGGGATCTGCTCGGGAGCGAACCGCGGGACGGTGAGCCCGATGCTGAACGCGTTGTCTCCCAGCACTTCCACCGGATGCGTCCCGCTCGGACTGTCTATCTCGAACGACGGCGGGCGCGCCAGCCCGGCCCGGACGAGCCAGGAGGCAACGCAGCGGGCGCCGTTGCCGCACTGCATCGAGCTTTCGCCCGTCCCGGTCCAGATCTCGAACGCGGCGACCGCGGAAGCGCTGCGCGGCGGCCGGATCCCGAGGATCAGGTCACAGCCGACGCCGGTGTGCCGGTCGGCGAGCGCCCGGCACAGTTCCGGCGACGGCGCGGGCGCGTCCCGCAGGTCTAGTACGACGAAATCGTTGCCGCACCCGTGCATTTTGGTGAACGGAAGCGTAGGACTCACCCGCGCCGCCTTACGACGGCCGCCGGGTTCATCGCACCGCCGCGGTCGCGAACACCGGAGCGACCATGTCCATAATGGACTCGGTCGCGCGCGCGTCGGTGCTTTCGTCGCCGGTCGCGGCGAACTCGGCCAGTTCGAGGCCGAGGACGTCGGCGGCCGGAATCGCCTCCAGGATCTCGCGGATCCGGCCCGGCGCCAAGCCGTCGGGCACGTGGTAATCGGCGGGCACCGTGCCCGGTTCCAGCACGTCCCAGTCGATGTGCACCCACACTCGCGCGCCGCCGACGGCCGCCGCGACCCGCTGCCCGGTGACGTCCGCCGGAGCGAGGATCCGCACGCCCGCCTTGTCCAGCAATTCGCGTTCGGACGGATCGATGTCGCGCGCGCCGACGAGGACGACCCGGCTGGGGTCGACGCCCGCGCCGTGCCCGCTTTCCCACAGGCCGCACGCGCCCGACAGCGCCATTCCGCCGAGGTAGCCCGATTCCGTGGTGTCCGGGGTGTTGAAGTCGCCGTGCGCGTCGATCCACAGCACCGCGCAATCCGGGTGCGCCCGGACCGCGGCCGGCAGCGTCGCCAGGCTGGCCGAGCAGGTGTTGGCCGCGAGCACCGTGCGCCGTCCGGCCGCGACGCTCGCCGAAACCGCTTGCGCCAGGCCGGAAAGCGTCTCCTCCGCGGCCGGGAGGCTGACTGTCCAGTCGTCGTCCTCCGGGCCGGCGGGAGTGCCGACGAAGCGCGGCTCGACGCCGTACCGCTCGCGCAGCGCACGCGCCGTGCGGGCCGCGCCCTCGATCATTCCCGCCCCGCGATCTCCTATGCGGCCTTGGGAAACGATCACTTCCATCATCGCCTGTCTCCGATCAGGTAGGGGCCGCGGCCCCGTCCGGCTGCGCGGTTTCGGGTGCCCGGAAGGAAAACGGGCAGGAATCGGTCCGGTCGACGTCGTCCTCGGGCAGGCCGTACTGCCACCATTCGAGCCCGGCGACGCCGTAGGAGCCGAGCTGGCGGGCGCGCGGGGCGAGGTCGTAGCGGTCGATCCTCGCCCGGATGTTGCTGCGGACCTTGCGGCCGCTCGGCGTGTCGCCCGCGACCACGTCGAACCGCTCGCGCGGGTTGACCACGAGCACGAAGTGCGCGCCGAGGTTGCGGCTGCGGCGGATCTCGTGCGCGGGGTTGCTCATGTTGACGAACAACGGCATTCCGTTGAAACACATGGACCAGGAGCTTTCGCCGGGGTCGGTGCCGACGTTTTCCGGCCACGATGCCGGGTCGACGTGGTGCAGCTTCTGGATCACCTCCCAGCCGAACGCCTGGTACCCGGCGACCGACCGGGCCGAGACGGCCGAAGGCGAGAACACGATCAGCAACGGGTACGCGGTGTCGAGATGGCCGTTCCAGTTCCGGGAAAGCTCGACGTAATCGGCGAGCGCGGCGCCGAGTCTCGCCACGCCGTCCGGTCCGGCGTCCTCGGCGAAGGCGAACAGCAGCAGCCTCTTCCGGAACGCGTTTCTCGAGAAGACACAAGGGAAACCGCGGTCGGTGAGCCTGGACTCGACGTCGCGGAACGCCGCGGCGCGCCAGCCGGCTCGGACTGTTTCGGCCTCCTGCTGGGTGATCAAGGTCGTGCTGCGGGATTCGAGCAATCGGTGCATTCCGGCCCTCCGGGAATATTCTTCCTCGGGATACGTGGTCCTCTCCGCCGTCCGGCCGGGCCTCAGTCGCGGGAGCCGGTCGTGCGGGATTTCTCCGGCGGACCCGCGGAACGGATTCCGGCTGGTCGACGGCCGCCCCGGTGCGGCGTCGATCGTCCGGGCATGCGAAGCGCCGCCAGCCGGTGCGGACGGAGGCGCAGGTGGTCATGGTGGTGCTCGGCTGCGCGGTGCTCGGGGCGTGCTTCACTGCCGTGCGGTTGCAGAGTGTTCGCGCAGCCGACCGGTCCGAATCCGTGCGCGGCGCGTCCGGGGCTCACCCGCACCCGTCCATACCCGGCACGGCCGTGTGCGAGCCGCGATGCGAAGCCGCTGGCGGTTATTCCCCCACTGGACCAGCGCTGCTCCTCAGACTCTATGGACCCGGGCAAACCGGCGCAGCGACCATCCGGGTGAACAACATTCTACGCGAAAAAATGGAATGTCGGAGAATCTGTCGAGACAATACGCGGAACCGAGCAATTCGCTTCCGGCATCCGGCGCAATTCCCGGACGGGAGGGTGCGGGATCGACCGCGACCGCCGGTCCGGACCGCGGAAAACGCCTGGCGGAGGGGACAAAACGGCTTCGTCCACAGTAGACTTCCAGTACTCGCCGGTTCCGCGCCGCGCAGGCGTTCCGCAGGATGAAGGCCAGGTCCGGCTCCGCCGGTCGGCCGCCGGACCTGCCGCGACCGTAGCCTGATCGGCCGCCGCGGATTCCGCCATTCCGCCCCCTGCGGAGGCGAAACTTCGCATATTCACGATGAAGCGGACTTTCGCCGACATCGGCCACGCGTGAGCGCGAGACTTCGAAGACATTCGGTATTTCTTGGCGAATTGCTCATCGGTGCTTCACCCGCCGGAGCAATCCCGATCGTGCACGGCAAACCGGGAGCGGAGCGCGCTAGGCCTCGCTGGCATCGGAATAGGTCGGAAGCCGCCCGTCTCCGCTACGGTCTTCTTGGGCGAATCGCGCCGCCAGTTCGGGAATCCGCAGAAACGCAGTGTCGCTAGACACCTCGCAAACGCGGCCGGGAGGTCGCCCGGGTCCTGGATGAGTTCCCCGGCCAGGACGCAGGCGCCGACCAGCGCGGCGGAGGTGCCCATTCCGCTGCGGGGAGACCCGCGGTACCCGGCGTCCCGCATGCCTTCGAGGAACCGTCGGGGCTGCCGGCCCGCCGGCACCCGCCCCCCAGGGCACGGGGGGCGTCCGGACTGTCCGAACAGGACGTCCGGACGGCGATGCTCGCCACCAGCCGTTTCACCGTCGGGAGCGTCCTGGAGGAACAGGGCGACGCCCAAGACGCCCCGGAAATCGCCGGGGCACCCCGGCCCGGACCCGGCGTCCGCGTTCAACGACGGCCCGGCCCAGCGCGGTTGACTCTCGTCGCCGGTCTCCGCTCGCCGGGCCGGTTCCGGGATAGCATTCGCGGCAGAGGATCGACCATGGGGGCGAAGATCGACGAGACGGACTGGGCCACGCTCACGCGCATGCCCGCGAAGCGCACCGCATACCGCCGCGAAACCTACTTCCGGGAAGGGGCCCGCGACGTCGCCCGGTTCCTCGGCGACCGCGCCGCGGAAGTCCTGCGCCGGCACGCGCTGCTGATGGTCAAACCCGACGGCATCGCCGCGGGCAAGGTGCGCCCGGTGCTCGACTGGCTGACCGAGCAGGGCTTCGCCGTCCAGGCCGTGCAGCGCCCGGAGTTCACCGGATTGGTGTGGCGAGAGATGTGGCGATACCAGCTGACGTCGGCCACCGTGGACCGGCTCGCGCTGAACGACCTGATCTACGTCGGCTCCGGCCTGCTGGTGCTGCTGCGAGACGAGCAGCCAGGGCCGATGCCCGCGACGACGCGGCTGGCCTCGCTGAAAGGCTCAGCCGACCTGGCGCAACAGAAGCCTGGCACGCTGCGCGCCCTGCTGCGCCAGCACAACCGCAACTTCAGCTACGTCCACGTCGCCGACGAGCCCGCCGATCTGGTCCGGGAACTCGGCCTGCTGCTCGATCCAGCACAGCGGCGGGAAGCACTGAACGGACTGGCCTCCGGCGAGCCGACCGGTCTCCCGGTGCTTGAAGAGGCGCTCGCCGCCGAAGCCGCCGCTGTCCCGCAGAACTTCGACGCCGACGCGGCCGCCGATGCCGTGGCAGACGCGCTCAAGCGGTCCGAACACGGCAACCAGGCGCGCCAACTGCTGGAACGCTTGCGGTTCGGGGAATCCGTGCCTTGGGTCGAGGTCGCCGAGGCCGTCGCCGCGAGCGGGGCCGAGATCGATCGCTGGGACCTCGCCGCGGTCGGGGCGAGCCTGATCGAATGCGACGAACCCGGCGAGACGAAGCTGATCGCCAATCCGGAACCGGTGCTCTGGGACCGGCCGCGGGTGCGGCGTCCTTTGTAGACGAACTGGTCAGCCGACGACCGGGCGCTCCGTCCACGCTTCCGGCGAAACCGGCGGCAGCAAGGCATGCGGCACCGGGCGTTCGTTGTGCACCACGAACGACGCCGTCACGATCACGTCCCAGCGGTCGGCCTTCTCGAAGGGCACCCACTCGGCCAGCTCGTCCCAGCCGATCCGATCGCCTCCCACTACGACCTCCCGCAGCCGGGCGACCGCGGAATCGCCCGCTGCCGGGGCCAGCCGATCGAGCGTCGCGTCGATATCCAGGTCATGCGCGGGGCAATCCGCTTCGATGGCAGCGATTTCGGCCCGCGCCTGTGCCGTGCGGTCCTCGGCGAGGTACGCCCGCAGCTCCTCGAGAAACCGGAGCCGCGCCGGACGGTCGAGGAAGATCGCCAGCTCGCGCACGATGTCCGCCGGTTCGTCGCCGACGTGCACGAAATTCAGGATCCGGTTGGGCGGGTTCAGCTTCGTGCGCAGATGATGCGGCTTGCGCTGGGCCGGATCGCCGACGCCCTTCAGCTCGCAGAGCCGGACCGTCGCGGGCAATCCCGCGACCGGGCGGACGTCGCGCGCCAGGAAGAGCAGCACGTCGTTGGCGAGATAGTAGAAAGTGCACAGCTGCAGCCGGTCGACGGTGTAGATGTGCCAGTCGTAGCGCCACACCTCGCGCATCGAATGCCGGGTGTAGCCGAAGCGCGTGGTGGCGACCGGCACGAAACCGTTGTCCGCCAGGTACTCCATGACGAGACCGAGCCTTCGGCCGACCACCGCGTCCGGTTTGACCACGAGCATCGCCAGCCCGCCGAACACGCCGGTCGCTTCGCCGCCGAAGACCGAGAGCACGTCCGCCCAGCCCTCGCGGAAGTACAGGTCGTAGCCGAAAACCTCCCGTTTCTCCGGCACGGCCGACAACTGCCGCCACTCTTCGGCCGTCGGCATGCCGTCGACTCGGTCCTCCCTGCCCGGCGTCCAGATCATCGGTTCATCGTGCCACAGCGGCGCACTCCGCCATTCCCGTTCGCGCGGCGGCAATGCCTGCCGTCCGGCGCCGCCGGGTATCGTCGACGGCCCGGACGACAGAAGGGGTGGAAGCGTGGCCAGGCAGCGGGTTCCGGTAGTTCTCGTCGCGGGTTTTCTCGGCGCGGGGAAGACCACAATGCTCAACCACCTGCTCGCCAACCGCCAGGGCGCCAGGGTCGGCGTGGTGGTCAACGACTTCGGCCGCGTGAACATCGACGCGCTCGCGGTCGCCGGGCAGGTCGACACGATGGTGTCGCTGGGCAATGGGTGTCTGTGCTGCGCGGTGGACGCCAGCGGGCTGGACGCGATGCTCGGCAAACTGTCCCGGCCGGAGGCTGGCATCGACGTGATCGTCGTGGAGGCCAGCGGGATCGCGGAGCCGCGGGATCTGCTGCGGTTGATGATTGCCAGCGAGAACCCGGATATTCGGTATGGCGGGCTGGTCGAGGTCGTCGACGCGGTGGAGTTCGAGGCCACCCGGGAGCGGCATCCGGAGCTTGCCGAGCACTTGCGGGTGGCTGACCTGGTGGTTCTCAACAAGGTCGATCGGGCTGACGCCGACGCGGTGGCCAAGGTGCGGGGCGTGGTCGAGGAGTACGCGCCTGGGGTGCCCATGGTGCTGACGGAGCGCGGGCGGGTTGATCCGGCGTTGTTTTTCGATGCCCGGCCTCGGGAGAGTTACGGGCAGTTGTCGTTTGACGATCTTCGCGAGCATGATCATTCCGAGCATTTGCACGCGCGGTACGAGAGTGTCACGTTCACGTCTGATCGGCCGCTTTCTCCTCGGCGGTTAATGGCGTTTCTGGAGAGCCGGCCTGGTGGGTTGTATCGGGTCAAGGGGCAGGTCGATCTTGGCGTCGAGGGCGGCCGGTCTCGGTTCGGGTTGCATACGGTGGGGGCGTTTGTGCAGGTCGAGCGGTCGACTTGGCCTCGTGGGGAGCGTCGGACCGAGCTGGTGTTGATTGGGGCCGGGATTGATTCCGCCGCGGTGGAGCGGGAGCTTCGGGCTTGCGTGGATGAGGGTGCCGGGGATGACGAGCGGGGGCTTTTGCGGTTTCTCCGGTATGTGGACGAGCCGGACGGGAAGTCGTCGCGCCACGCCGAAGACAGCTAAAAGCGATGATTGGCGGAGCGGGAGTCGCAGTATGGCCGGGTAGCTCGAAGCAGCCTCTTTGGAGGACGAGTTCCCATGGCGGAGACGATTGCGGCTCGGTGGTATTTGGTCGGTGCGCTGCCGGAGGAGGATCCGGTCGCGCATCTCATGACTCGCGCGGATGATCTTCGGTATCGGCGGTCTGCTTGTGGGGAGCGGGATTCGCGGACCTGGACGCCGGTGGATTTGAATGAGCCGGGGACTGGGGATGTGACGCCTTGTCCTGGGTGTGTGGCCAGTCTTTCCGGGGCTTCCGCGGGGGCTGGTTCTGAGGAGCAGTTGGCGTTTGATCTGTCGTTGGGGTGACGTCGGGGGCGGCTCGTCGCCTGGCGGCGACGTTGCGCACGGTGGTTGCGTGGGGCACCCCGAAGTTTGATTGTCCTGACGGTCTGGGGGTGCTTGTCAAGGCG
>NZ_JBHZAG010000157.1:0-11463 GCF_042754125.1 Amycolatopsis sp. NPDC059235 | reverse complement strand
CGGCGTGACAGGCCGAAGGCCCCTCACGCCGGGCAGCCCCCAAACGCCGGCATAAAAGCGATCCCGCCCGCGGCGGCGGAGCCGACGCCAAAAACACAGCTTGGTGAGCTAGTCACCCAACCCAGCCGCCCTAAAGCGACCCGATGAGACGCTCAACCCGCTCATCCACAGACCTAAACGGGTCCTTGCACAACACAGTCCGCTGCGCCTGATCATTCAACTTCAGATGCACCCAGTCGACCGTAAAGTCCCGCCCAGCAGCCTGCGCCGCCGCAATAAAGTCCCCGCGCAGTTTCGCGCGTGTGGTCTGCGGCGGGGTGTCCTTGGCGGCCTCGATTTCGCCATCGTCCGTGACTCGCCGGACGAGGCCCTTCCGCTGCAACAGATCGAAGATGCCCCGCCCCCGCCGAATGTCGTGGTACGCCAAGTCGAGCTGAGCCACCCGAGGACTAGACAAATCAAGATCATGCTTAGCCCGATACCGCTCCACCAACCGATGCTTGATCGCCCAGTCGATCTCGGTATCGATCTTGCTGAAGTCCTGCTCCTCCACAGCCTCCAGCGCCCGCCCCCACAACTCCACAACCCGCTCATTCGCGGCCGTAGACCCGTTCTCCTTCAAATGCTGCACAGCCCGAGCGTGATACTCCCGCTGAATATCCAGCGCGGACGCCTCCCGCCCGCCAGCCAACCGCACCTGCCGACGACCAGTGAGATCATGACTGATCTCCCGAATAGCCCGAATCGGGTTGTCCAGCGTGAAGTCCCGGAACTGCACCCCCGCCTCGATCATCTCGAGCACCAGATGCGCCGACCCGACCTTCAGCATCGTCGTCGGCTCGGCCATGTTGGAGTCGCCGACGATGACGTGCAGGCGCCGGTAGCGCTCGGCGTCGGCGTGGGGTTCGTCGCGGGTGTTGATGATCGGCCGGGACCGGGTGGTGGCGCTGGAGACGCCTTCCCAGATGTGCTCGGCGCGCTGGGAGAGGCAGTACACGGCGCCGCGCGGGGTCTGCAGGACCTTGCCCGCGCCGCAGATGAGCTGGCGGGTGACGAGGAAGGGCAGCAGGACGTCGGCGATCCGGGAGAATTCGCCTGCCCGGGTGACCAGGTAGTTCTCGTGGCAGCCGTAGGAGTTGCCCGCGGAGTCGGTGTTGTTCTTGAACAGGAAGATGTCGCCGCCGATGCCCTCGTCGGCGAGCCTGCGCTCGGCGTCCACGAGGAGGTCCTCGAGGATCCGTTCGCCTGCTTTGTCGTGCGTGACGAGCTGGGTCAGGTCGTCGCATTCGGCTGTCGCGTATTCAGGGTGCGAGCCCACGTCGAGGTAGAGCCTGGAGCCGTTGGACAGGAACACGTTGGACGAGCGTCCCCACGAGACGACCCGCCGGAAGAGATAGCGCGCGACCTCGTCGGGCGAGAGCCTGCGCTGGCCGTGAAAGGTGCACGTGACCCCGAACTCGGTCTCGATGCCAAAGATCCGCCGCTGCATCCCACCAGAGTAGGCGCTGGACCCCCGAGGAAGGTGCGCCGTTCGGGCGGCGACACGCGGTCGGTACGTTGCAAGTGGTGACAATGCGGCGGAAACCGGTCGCCGGGGCCGGCGGCGGGCCCGGCGCGGCCAGCGGAGGTGGACGAGAGTGTTCCAGCAGGTCGGCCGGGCTTTCCGGCAGGTGGGGCAGCGGGATCGGGCGTTGATGCGGCGCAGTGCGGCACTGCCGCGCACGCGCGCCGACGACGTGGTGACCGCGTTGTCCCGAAGTGCGGACAAATCGCGGCTCTGGTGGGGCGTGGCGGCCGTGCTGGCGGTCCGGAAGGGCCCGGCGCGACGGGGCGCGCTGCGCGGGATCGCCGCCATCGCGGGCGCGAGCGCCGCGGCGAACCTGGTCGCGAAGCCGTTGTTCCCGCGCCGCCGTCCGGCCGAAGAAGAGGTTCCCGCGCACCGTCAGCTGCGGAAACGGCCGACGTCGTCGTCGTTCCCGTCCGGGCACTCGGCTTCGGCCGCCGCGTTCGCGACCGCGGTCGCCATGGAGTCGCCGCGCGCCGGGCTCGCGCTGTTCCCACTCGCCGGGGCGGTCGCGTACTCGCGGGTCCACACCGGGGTGCACTGGCCGAGCGACGTCGCGGCGGGGCTGGCGATCGGGACCGGGGTCGCGGTGCTGACCCGGCATTGGTGGCCGTTGCACCCGGACGCGCGCGCCCGCACCGCCCATTCGGCGCAAGCGCCGGAGATGCGCGACGGCGAGGACATGCTGGCGCTCGTGAACCCGCATTCGGGGGTCGACGGCCAGGATCCGACCGAGGACGTCCGTTACGCCTGGCCGAAGGCGTCGCTGATCTACCCGGATCCGTCGCGGGATCTGCGCGAGCAGCTCGCCGACGAGATCGAGGCGCACGGTTCGGTCCGCGCGCTCGGCGTGGCGGGCGGAGACGGCACGGTCGCCGCGGTGGCGTCGGTCGCGGCCGAACGCGGGCTGCCGCTGGCGCTGATCCCGGCCGGGACGCTCAACCACTTCGCCCGCGACGTCGGGGTCCGCTCCATGCCGGACGCGGACGAGGCGACCGAGGGCGGGCACGCGGTCGGCATCGACCTGGCCGAGGTCGAGATCGACGGCTCCGGCGAGCCCGCGCACCGCTGGTTCGTGAACACCGCCAGCCTCGGCGGATACCCGGAGATGGTGCGGCTGCGGGAAAAGCTGCAGTCCCGGTTCCCGAAGTGGCCGTCCGCGGCGATCGCGCTGGTGCGCGTGATGCGGCACGCGAAGCCGCTGCGGGTGCTGCTGAACGGGAAGCCGACGCAGGTGTGGCTGATCTTCGTCGGCAACGGCACGTACGCGCCGAAGGGGTTCGCGCCGTCGCGGCGCCCGGCGCTCGACACCGGCCTGCTCGACGTCCGGTACGTGCGGGCGGACGTGCGCTGGTCGCGGCTGCGGTTCGTGGCCGCGAGCCTCACCAACAGCCTGCACGCGAGCCACGTCTACCGGCAGCGGGACCTGCCGGAGCTGCACGTCCGGCTGCTCGACGGGAACCGCCGGGTCGCCACCGACGGCGAGGTCGGGCCGCTCGGGCGGGAGTTCCGGTTCCGGTCGCGCCCGAGCGCGCTGACCGTCTACCGCAATCCGGACAGCGCTTCCTGACGTCCTTCGCGAACCGGGCGGTGACGGCCGCTCGAGTTTTGCCCTAAGGTCCCTCCGGGCGCGGTCGGCCGGGCACCGAGTTCTTCACCACTGCGCGCCCGGCACTCCCGGCTCTGACCTGCGCGCTTACCGTCCGCTCGCCGTCTCCGCAACAATTCTTGACCATTCCTTTACCTTCTCTCAACGAATCCACAGCGAGCCGTCCCTAGCGTGATCTTCGAGGTGCGGACAGTCCTGTCCGCACCAGTTCACGGCAGGGGTCTACTCAGTGCGTCTTTCCACCCGCGGTCCGAGCTGCCCGTCCGCGGCGGGCCGCGGATGACGCGGCTGTTCCCGCAGGCTGTCGACCCGGTCCTGCCCCCGTCGGTCACCTCCCAGGCGAGGGACCTCGGGCCGCTCGAATCCCCCTTGCTGTGGCTCGCGTTCGCCGGCGCCGCCGCCGCGGTCCTCGCCGTCACCGTCGCGCTCGCGCACCGCCGCCGCGTGCGCCGCTGGGGCATCAGCGGCTCGATCGCTCTGTTCCTGATCGCCGCGGTCACCGCCGTGAACAGCTACGTCGGCTACGTCCGCACGCCGAGCGACCTCGGCAGGCTGCTGCAGCGCGGCTCCGGCGCGATGAACGTCGCGGGCACCCTGCTGCGCAGCACCAGCGACGATCCGGCCGAGGACTCGGATCCCAGCACCGCGAGCAGTTCCACCGGCGGGAACAGCGGCAGCTCCCCCGCCGCCGGCCGCCCCGCGGCCCCGGCCAGCGGCAACGGCAGCACCGAGGTGCTGAACGTGCCCGACCCGGCGCACGGCGTCGCGAACGGCGAGAACTACGTGGTCCTCCCGGCCGGCTACCACGACCCGGCGAACGCGGCCAAGCGCTACCCGGTCGTCTACCTGATCCACGGCTACCCCTACGGCGGGCCGCGCGACTGGCTCACCTCCGGCTCCGCGCCGCAGACGCTGAAGAGCCTCGAGGACGCGCACGTCATCCAGCCGATGATCATCGTGAGCGTCGACCTCACCGCCAACCGGCCGAGCACCGACTGGGAATGCCTGAACGTCCCGGGCGGGCCGCAGCTGGAGACGTACCTCGCCAGCAGCATCGTGCCGTCGGTCGACCAGCATTACCGCACGTTCGCCGACCGCGGCCACCGCGCGCTCGGCGGCATGTCCGGCGGCGGCTTCGGTGCGCTGAACATCGGGCTGCACCACCTCGACGAGTTCGGCACGCTGCTGATCTCGCTGCCCTACGACGACCTGAACGACTCGGTCGGCGTCCTCGGCGGCAACCAGGCGGCGATCGCGGCGAACACCCCGCGCCGCTACATCCCGACGATGCCCTTCCCACAGAAGCTCGCCGTGATGCTCACTGTCGGCACCGGCGCGCCGACCGACGTCGCGACCGCGCACCGCATCGCCGGGTCGTTGCAGCGGCGCGGCCAGGAGGTCGTGGTGCACGCCGAACGCGGGTTCAACCACACCTGGCACACCGCCCGCGCGACGCTCCCGTACATGCTCGCCTTCGCCGATCAGAACTTCCGCAGCGCTCCTGCCGCCTCCTGAGCGGATTGTCCGGAAAAATATCTTCCGGGCCCTGTCCATCCGGGCGGGCGCCGTTCGTGGTGAGGTCAGTGCGGCGCCACGGCCGCACTGACCGACGAAGGAGCCCGACCATGAAGTACCTGCTGCTGATCCACGCTTCCGCGGCCACCGAGCAGGGCGGGGCCGCCGGCTGCGAGCCCGCCGACTGGATGGCCTACGACAAGGAAGTCCGGGACGCGGGGGTGTTCGTCAGCGGCGAGTCGCTCGCCGACCTCGTGACCGCGACCAAGGTGCGGGTCGGCGCGGACGGCGAGCGTTCGATCACCACCGACGGCCCGTTCGCCGAAACCCGGGAGCTGCTCGGCGGGTTCTATGTGCTGGACGTGCCGGACCTCGACGCGGCGCTCGACTGGGCGGCCCGCTGCCCCGGTTCCCGCGACGGTTCGGTCGTGGTCCGCCCGATCGCCGATTTCGATGCCTGACGCGCGAGCGTCCGTGGCGGCCGTGTTCCGCGAGGAGCACGGCCGCCTGCTCGGCGCGCTCGTCCGCCGCTTCGGCGATCTCGACCTCGCCGAGGAGGTGGCCGCCGAAGCGGTGGAGGCGGCGCTGGTGCGCTGGCCGGTGGACGGCGTTCCGCCCAAGCCCGGCGCGTGGCTGATGACCACCGCGCGTCGCAAGGCCGTCGACCGGCTCCGCCGGGACCAGGCGTACGCGGCGAAACTCGCTGTCCTGCAAGCGGAATCCGACCGCAGCGATCCTCCCCCGCTTCCCGGGGCCGACGGCGACCTGCCCGACGACCGGCTCCAGCTGTTCTTCACCTGCGCGCATCCCGCGCTCGCCGCCGAAGACCGGCTCGCGCTCACGCTGCGCTGCCTCGCCGGCCTCACGACGCCTGAGGTCGCGCGGGCGTTCCTGGTGCCGACCGCGACGATGGCGAAGCGGATCGTGCGGGCCAAGAACCGGATCCGCGACCACCGCATCCCGTTCCGCGTCCCGGCCGGCGACGAACTGCGCGACCGGCTGCCGGGTGTGCTGCAGGTGCTGTATTCGCTGTTCACCGAGGGCTACGCGGCCAGTTCCGGGCCGGACATTCAGCGTCCGGACCTGGCAGAGGAAGCCATCCGGCTGGCGCGGATCCTGCACCGGCTGCTGCCCGGCGAACGCGAAATCACCGGACTGCTCGCGCTTCTGCTGCTCGTCCACGCCCGCCGCGCCGCTCGTACCGGGCCGGACGGCGAGTTCGTCTTGCTCGAAGACCAGGACCGGACGTCCTGGGACGCGGCGCTGATCGACGAGGGCTGTGCGCTGGTGCCGGTCGCGCTCACCGGCGGGCCGCCCGGGCCGTACGGGGTGCAGTCGGCGATCGCCGCGCTGCACGCCGAGGCGGCGGATGTCGCGAGCACCGATTGGCCGCAGATCGTTGCGCTGTACGACATCCTGCTGACGCTCACGCCGACGCCGGTCGTCGCGCTCAACCGCGCGGCCGCGGTGGCGATGCGCGACGGACCCGAAGCCGGGCTGGAACTCTTGGACGGCTTGGCCGACGAGCCTCGGCTGCAGGGCTACCACCCGTACGCCGCGGCTCGCGGAGACCTGCTGCACCGTCTTGGCCGCGACGACGAAGCGGCGGCGGCGTACCGGGAAGCGTTGGAGAGCGCGGGAACCGAGCCGGAACGCGCGCACCTGCGTCAGCGGCTCGACGCTCTCTGACTTGGCACCCACCGGCTGAGCACCGGGTCCACGAGCCTCGTCAACGGCCCGGACAGCGTCTGCCCGTGCCGCCGGAACAAGTCGTCGCGCGAATCGAACCGGCCCAGGTCGACCAGGACGGTCGCGGACAGGTCGCACGCTCCGCCGACGTCGCAGGTGACCCCGTCCCAGTCGATCGCGGTACGGGACACCGCGTCGAAGAGCGTTTCCCCGCTGTCATTGGAGAATCCCGGACTCGCCGCCAGCTCGGCCAACGGCCCGAACAACTCCCCGACCGAAACCCACGCGTCCGCGATCCGGAACTCCGGCCACGCCACCACCGCCCGCGACGGCACCAGGAACTTCAGCCTGGGAAACCTCGGATACCAGAACCGGCCGTCCACCACGAGACCCCGCACCCGCGTCGGAACCCCTTGCGCCCGCGCGACTCCCTCCAGGACCGCCAGGCGCTGACTGCACGAACCCCGGCCGCGCCGCAACGTCCGCGAGATCGGCTGCCGCTCCTGCACCGCGTACACCGGCCGCACCGACCCGGCGATCGTCCGGTGCGCGGTCCGCAGCCCGGCAAGCCCGTCTTCCGATGCTGTCTCCCGCACCAGGGACTGCACGAGCGGATCGCGCCAATCGAGAATCGCCGTCGGAACCACGCCGCCCTCGGCGGAACTGTCCCCGGCGGCACGACGACGCCACCACGGGGTCACCAGCGCACACGTCACCACGCCAGTATTCCGGAATACGACTGTGGGCCGCCGACATTCGCCGGCGGCCCACAGTGCGTCACGTCATTCCTTCTCGCCCGAGTCCTTCTCCGAACCCTTGTCGGCATCGCCCTCGCCGGAGTCGTCCGGCTTCTCGGCGGGCTCCTCCTTCTCCGGCAGCAACGCCTCCAGCGCCGCACCCGACAACCGCCGGAACGCACGCCGCGGCTTCGACCGGTCCAGCACCGCGACCTCGAGCTTGATCTCCGCCGCCTCGGCCGCCGACCCGTTCCCGTTCGACGACGCCGCGGTCGCCCGCAGCCCCTCGATCGCCGTCGCCAGCGCCGTGCGCAGATCGTGCTCCGGATCCACGACGTCCTTCAGCTTCGTGCTGATCGGCTCCGTCGTCCCGCCCATCACCACGAACGGCGACTCGTCGAAAATCGACCCGTCGAACGTCAACCGGTACAGCTGGTCCTCCGCCGCGGTCGCCCCGACCTCGGCCACGCACACCTCCACCTCGAACGGCTTCAGCTGCTCGGTGAAAATACTGCCCAGCGTCGCCGCGTACGCGTTCGCCAACGCCCGCGCGCTCACATCCCGGCGGTCGTACTGGTAGCCCTTCAGATCCGCGTGCCGGATCCCCGCCACCCGCAGGTTCTCGAACTCCGAATACCGGCCCACCGCGGCGAACCCGATCCGGTCGTAGATCTCGGACACCTTGTGCAGCGTCGCCGACGGATTCTCCGCCACGAACAGCACCCCGCCCGCGTACTTCAGCACCACCACGCTCCGGCCCCGCGCGATCCCCTTGCGCGCCAGCTCGGAACGCTCCCGCATCAGCTGCTCGGGAGAGGCATACAACGGCATCGTCACGGTGTCGGCTCCACGTTCTCCGAAAACTCGGCAGTCATTGATTCAGCGGACATCGGCGGCCTCAGACCGGCCGGTGGTGATTGCGCTCCGCGCGCCCGGCCACCACCGCCTCGGCCACCGCACCCGTCCGCTCCGCGGGCAGCACCACCGCGCCGTCCTCCGCGGTGATGGTGATGACGTTCGGGAAAATCCGCCGCACCAGATCCGGCCCGCCGCTCGCGGTGTCGTCGTCCGCCGCGTCGTACAACGCCTCCAGCGCCGTCCGCACCGCCGCGTCGGCATCCGCGTCCGGGTCGTACAGCTTCTTCAGCGACGACTTCGCGAACAGCGAACCCGAACCGACGCTCGCGTACCCGGCGTGCTCCTCGTACCGCCCGCCCGCCGCGTCGTACGACACGATCCGGCCCGCGTGCTTCGCGTCCTCGGCCTCCAGGTCGTACCCGACGAACAACGGCACGACCGCGAGGCCCGCCATCGCCATCTCCAGGTTCGCCTTCACCATCCCGGCCAGCTTGTTCGTCTTGCCGTCCAGCGAAAGCGAAACGCCCTCGATCTTCTCGTAGTGCGCCAGCTCCACCGCGTACAGCCGGACCATCTCCACGGCCAGCCCCGCGGTCCCCGCGATGCCCACCGCCGAGTACTCGTCCGTGACGTGCACCTTCTCGATGTCCCGGCTCGCGATCAGATTCCCCGACGTCGCCCGCCGGTCACCGGCGATCAGCACCCCGCCGGCGAACGCGACCGCGACGATCGTGGTGCCGTGCGGCGCGTTCAGCTCGCCCGCGCCCGCGGGCACCCGCCGCGCGGGCAGCAGCTCCGGCGCGGTCGCGCGCACGAAATCCGCGAACGACGACGTCGCCGGCGAAAAGTAGGCCGACGGCAGTCCGGGCCCGGAAAAACCCGCCCCAGAGGAGGTGTTGTCCATACGTGCTCTCGGTTCCCATCTATCCCGTGCCCGGCAACGCCACCGGCAAACCTGCCCCCGGCGCGGCCGCGCGAAACCTCCGGCCCAGCGCGCCCGCCGCACCGCCCCGCACCCGGGACGGCCGCGACGGGCGGACGGCTACTCGCCGCCCTTCTGCACGTAAGCGCGGACGAAGTCCTCGGCGTTCTCCTCCAGCACGTCGTCGATCTCGTCGAGGATCGTGTCCACGTCCTCGCCGAGCTTCTCCCGCCGTTCCTGGCCCGCCCCGCCGGCGTCGTCGAACTCCTCGTCGGAATCGCCGCCGCCGTGCTTCTCGATCTTCTCCTGCGCCATCTCGCCTCCCGGTCTGGCCGATGTTCCCTAGCCTACCCAGCGGTACCGACGAAAAGGGCCTTCCAGCGGCCCGAAACGCCGGGATCGCGCTAGTCCGAACCGGTGATCGCCTCCACCAGCTCCTCCGCCGTCGCCGCCGCGTCCAGCAGCTTCCCGACGTGCGCCTTCGTCCCCCGCAACGGCTCCAGCGTCGGGATCCGCACCAGCGACTCCCGGCCCACGTCGAAAATCACCGAATCCCACGACGCCGCCGCGATCGACGACGCGTACTTCTCCAGCGCCCGGCCCCGGAAGTAGGCGCGCGTGTCCGACGGCGGAGTCGTGATCGCCGCCTGCACCTCCTCCTCGGTGACCAGCCGCTTCATCGAACCCCGCGTGACCAGCCGGTTGTACAAGCCCTTGCCGAGGCGCACGTCCGAATACTGCAGGTCCACCAGCCGCAGCCGCGGCGCGCCCCACGCCAGCTGGTCCCGCTCCCGGTAGCCCTCCAGCAGCCGCAGCTTCGCCGGCCAGTCCAGCCGGTCCGCGCACTCCTGCGGATCCCGCGCCAGCGCGTCCAGGATCTCGCCCCACACCCGCAGCACTTCCTTCGACGCCTCGTCCGCGCCCGTGCGCTCGAGGTTCGCCGCCGCCAGCTCGTGGTAGGCGAACTGCAGGTCCAACCCGGTGAACTTCTTCCCGTTCGCCAGCTCGACCTTCGTCTTCAGCGTCGGGTCGTGGCTGATCTTGTGCACCGCCCGCACCGGCTCGTCCAGCTTCAGGTCGTCGAACCGCACGCCGGCCTCGATCAGGTCCAGCACCAGCGCCGTCGTCCCGACCTTCAGATACGTCGAGTACTCCGACAGGTTCGCGTCCCCGATGATCACGTGCAGCCGCCGGTACTTGTCCGCGTCCGCGTGCGGCTCGTCGCGCGTGTTGATGATCCCGCGCTTGAGCGTGGTCTCCAGCCCGACCTCGACCTCGATGTAGTCCGAGCGCTGCGAAAGCTGGAAACCCGCCTCCTCGCTCTGCTGCCCGATCCCGACCCGGCCGGACCCGCACATCACCTGCCGCGACGCGAAGAACGGCGTCAGCCCGCCGATCACCGCGGTGAACGGCGTCGACCGCTGCATCAGATAGTTCTCGTGCGTGCCGTAGCTCGCGCCCTTGCCGTCCACGTTGTTCTTGTACAGCTGCAACGGCGGCTGCCCCGGCACGGTGGCCGCCTTCAACGCGGCCTCCTCCATCACCCGCTCGCCCGCTTTGTCCCAGATGACGGCATCCCGCGCGTTCGTGACCTCCGGCGCGGAGTACTCCGGATGCGCGTGGTCCACGTACAGCCGCGCACCGTTGGTGAGGATGACGTTCGCCGCGCCGAGGTCCTCGACGTCCGGGTCGTGCCCCGGCCCTCCAGGACCGGTCAGGTCGAACCCGCGCGCGTCGCGCAACGGCGACTCCACCTCGTAGTCCCAGCGCGCCCGGCGCGCCCTCGGGATGTCCGCAGCCGCGGCGTAGGCCAGCACCACCTGAGTCGAGGTGAGCACCGGGTTCGCCGTGGCGTCCCCGGGCACGGCGATGCCGTACTCGACTTCGGTTCCCATGATCCGACGCATGCCCACCACCCTACGGGTTGGACGCGTGCGACGATGCCCCCATGCCAGGCAGTGACGAACTCGTTGCCCTCTATGACGACGCAGGCCACGCAGTAGGCGAGGCCCTCCGCTCCCGAGTGCGAGCCGAAGGACTCTGGCACGCCGCCGGCGTAGTCCTCGTCCGATCGGGCGACGGCCGCAACGTCTACGTGCACCTCCGCACCGCGGACAAGGACATTTTCCCTTCTACCTGGGACTGCTGGGCAGGCGGAGTAGTAGCCGCAGGCGAAACCCCCGCAGCATGCGCCCGCCGCGAACTGGCCGAAGAACTAGGCATCCACGGAGTGGACCCCACCCCGCTCTTCACCAAAATCTACGACGACGGCAACATCCGCTGCCACAACTTCGCCTACGAAGCCCGCTGGGACGGCCCCATCCACCTACAACCAGAAGAAATCGCAGAAGGCCACTGGATGTCACTCGACAAACTCCGCACCTGGGTCTTCGCCTCAGACCCCAAGCCGCCCTTCATCCCAGACGGCCGCTCAGGCGTCCAAGAATGGTTCCACCGCTACGGCTAAAGCCCACAGCCCCGCACCGGTTCCTGAGACTCGCCCACCACCGCGGGATCGCGCCGGCGTTTGGGGGCTGCCCGGCGTCACAGGCCGAAGGCCCCTCACGCC
>NZ_JBHZAG010000156.1:0-11797 GCF_042754125.1 Amycolatopsis sp. NPDC059235 | reverse complement strand
GCGGGAAAGATGCCTTGACAAGCACCCCCGAACCGCAGGGAGGCTTCGTATCGGGGTGCGGGGGAGGGGCTGGGTGCCTCGATCGTTGGGTGCAGCGGTGCGGTTTGTTGGTGGGCGGGGGCTAGCGCCCCAATGTGGCGTTGGGTGCATGTGGCGCACCGAATGCCGCATTGGGTGCGTGGGATGCACCGAATGCCGCATTGGGTGCGTCGCGGCGGGGCGGTGAGCGGGTGGGCTGTGAAGGGCTCCTTGAGGGAATCTGAGTACGTGAAGGGGTCCCTCACGTACTTCGGCTGGTCGTGAGGGGAACCCTGACGGAATCTGAGTCCGTGAGGGTTCCCCTCACGGACTTCAGCGGGTGGGTGGGTCAGGCACTCGCTTCCAGCAGTCGGTGGTGGTGTTCCAGCAGCGCGCGGAACGAGTCGTGTGCGGTGCTGCCGTAGGTGAGGTCGACTTCGACTGCTCGCCAGTTGTCGCCGGTGTGGGTGAGCAGGACTGTGGCGGGGTCGGAGACGATCACGACGGTGCCGTCGGCGCGGAGTTCGCGGGCGGGCAGCAGGCGCGGGAACACCACGTCCGCGGGCAGTCCGTCGGCGATCGTCAGGAACTCGCGGTAGTCGTCGGGCAGGCGGAAGCCTAGGCGGTCTTCAGTCGTGGCCAGGTCGGCTTGCGACACCGGGGCGGGGGCGCGTTGTCCGCGTAGTCGGAGGATCGCGGCGACCAGTTCCGGCAGGCTGGCCGGGCCGGTCGGATGGCGTTCGCGCAGGGCGGCGATCAGTGCGCCCGCGCATTGGTCCGGCCACTCCGTGCCTAGGCCGAGCGGGTCCGCGCCGGCGGTCAGCGGGGCGGCGAGCGGGCGGGTGGCGGCGAGGGTCGCGACGTCCGGGTTCGGGTGGGTTTCCACGAGGGCGGCCCACGTGTCCAGGTCGGCGGCGGCCAGTGCGTCGCGCACTGGATCGGGGCGCTTTGGGGCGATCGCGGAGACTGCCCCGGCGACTGGTGAGCCGTCGAAGAGGCCGTCCAAATCGGACACTCGGCGGGCGAGGAGTGCTTGGTGGGCTTGCTCTTCCGCGTCCAGGTCCAAGGGGGCGAGGGGGTCTGCCCATTGTGGACGGTCGCCGCGCGCCTCGAAGAGCATTGCCCAGGCGCGGGCGCGCACGGCGTCGTCGGCGAGGACGGACGTCGGGCGTCCGGTCACCGCGTGCCATTGCGTGACAAGGCGATCCGCCGCATCGGAAGCGCCAGCGGTCGCGAGGAGGAGCGCGGCGTGGCCGATCCGGCGGTCAGCGGCGGCCTCGTCGGCGGTGAGCACGTCGCGGACGGCGGTTTCGAGGTAGTCGTCGCGCTGCATGAACGCGAGCGTGCCACACGGCCGCGGACACGACGGAGGCCCCGCACCGGGCGTGGTGCGGGGCCTCCGGCACAGGGTCAGCCCTGGTCGGCGATGTCCGCCAGCACCGCGGCGATGGTGCGGACCGGGACGCCGGTGCCGCCCTTGCCGGTGTAGCCCCACGGGCCGCCGGAGTTGAAGGCCGGGCCCGCGACGTCGAGGTGCGCCCACGGCAGGTCCGCGGGCACGAACTCGCGCAGGAAGACGCCCGCGACGAGCATGCCCGCCCAGCGCTGTCCGGTGACGTTCGCGATGTCCGCGAGCCGCGAGTCGAGGTCGCCGCGCAGTTCGTCGGGCAGCGGCATCGCCCAGCCGCCCTCGCCGGTGGCCTGCATGATGCCCGCGACGCGGTCGCGGAACTCGTCCGAGCCCATCACGCCGGAGATCCGGTTGCCCAGCGCGACCACCTGCGCGCCGGTCAGCGTGGCGGTCTCGATCAGGTAGTCCGGGTTCTCCTCGGCCGCGCGCACGATCGCGTCGGCCAGCACGAGCCGGCCCTCGGCGTCGGTGTTGAGCACCTCGACGGTCTTGCCGCCGTACATGGTGAGGACGTCGCCCGGGCGGTAGGAGGTGGCCGAGGGCAGGTTCTCCGCGAGCGGGATGTGCGCGGTGACCTCGAGCGGGTACTTCAGCTTCGCGGCCAGCACGACCGACGCGAGCACGGCCGCCGCGCCCGACATGTCGGAGGTCATGTGGTCCATGTTGGCGGCGGGCTTGAGCGAGATGCCGCCCGAGTCGAAGGTGATGCCCTTGCCGACCAGCGCGACCTTCTTGCGCGCCTTCGCCGGCTTCCAGCTGATCCGCAGCAGGCGCGGCGGCCGCGACGAACCGCCGCCGACGCCGAGGATGCCGCCGAATCCCTTGCGCTTGAGGACCTTCTCGTCGAGCGCCTCGAACTCCAGGCCGTTCGCGTCGGCGAGCTTCTTCGCGCGGTCCGCAAAAGACGCCGGGAACAGGTCGTTCGGCGGGGTGTTGATCAGGTCGCGGGCGATGATCACCGACTCGGCGATGAATCCGGCCGCCTTGAGGGTGGCCTTGTGCTCGCGCGCGGTGCCCTCGGCCGGGCTGACCAGGTCGGCCTTCGCCAGCGGGGCGTCGCCCTTCTCCGAGCGGTACTCGGTGAAGACGTACGCGCCCAGCGCGATGCCTTCGGTGGCGGCGTGCAGGTCGACGGCCGACAGCGTGACGAACGCCCGCTCGGTGCCGCTCAGCGCGCGGGCCGCGGCGCCGGCCGCGCGGCGCACCTGCTCGGCGGTGATCTCCCCGTCCTTCGGCTTGCCGAGGCCGACGGCCAGCACGACGCCCGCGGGCAGCTTGCCCAGCGTCGGCAGCTTCACGATCTCCTCGGCCTTGCCGGACGCGCCGAGCGTGCCCAGCACCTCCGCGAGCTTGCCGTCGAACGCCGCGTCGGCGACCTCGGAGCCGGCGGCGAGCGCGAGGCCGTCCTCGCCCTGGAGAGTGCCGATCACGACGACGTCGGCGCGGGTCTTGCCCAATGCCGCACCCGTGTTCTCGGAGAGGGCAAGCTTCGGCACGGTCACTTCTGGCTCCTCGCGACGTCGCGGTGGCGCCGGGCGATCTGCCCGGGCGATCGTGAGCCATGCTAATGACAAAGCCATCCGGACGGGGGAAGGGGGATCGCGGTGCGGCTCGCGGGAGCACTCCTGGTGACGCTGGCGGCGGGTGCCGCCGGGGCCGGGTTTTGGGTGCTCGGCGGGGTTTTGCTCGCCGCGCTGGCCGCGGTCGCGGCCTCCCGGCTGCCTGCGCTCGGCGACGATCCGGCTGCCCGGATCGTCGGCGGATTATCCCGGCTGACACAGATTGTCGTGCTCGCGCAGGCCTTCGGCGCGTACGTCTTCCCGCTGCAGCCCGGATACGCCGCCGCCGCGCTGGTCGTGTTCGTCGCCGCGGCGGGCTTCGCCGGGCTCTGGCTGCCGGATCTGCTGGTCAAGTGGGTATTGGGTGTGCTGCTGGCCGCCGCGGCGGTGCTGGTGGCGATGTGTCTCGCGGTCGCTCCGGTGTCGCAAACGGGCGGAATCGGGACGCCGAACGCGGCCGCGATTGCCGTGGCGGCGTTGTTCCTGCTGCCGTTCCTGATTCCGGAACCGGGGGAGCGGAGCACCGGGCGCGCGATCGTTCTCGGTCTGGTCGCGGTCGTCGTCACCGCGGTCACGCTCTTCCAGCTGGGTCCGATCCGGCTCGGGTTGTCCGGGACGGCGATGCGGGACCTGCTTTCCGCCGCGGACGCCGGACAGCTTCAGCCGTTGCTCACGGTGATCGCAGTGCTGGCGACTCTTCCCGCTGCATTCACGACTTTCGTCGGGGCGCGACAGCGGTTTGCGCCGTCCGGCGGGGCTCCGGTCGCGGTCGGCGCACTGCTGGCAGCGGCCGCCGCGGCGTTCGTCCCGCTGCCGGCGGTGCTGCTCGCGGCCGGGCTCGGCGCGGTGATCGAAGTACTGCTGCGGGTGCGGGTTCGTCGCTACCGTGGCGTGCATGACTGAGCACCGCTGGGCGCCGGGACAGACAGTCGTCGAACGTTTCGTCCGCCCGGACGGCAGCATCGGCCAGCATCATCCGCTGCGCGTGCTCTCCGACGACGGCGAGATTCTGCTCGGCTGGCTTCCGCTCGGCACTCCGATTGTCGGCAGCAGGCTCGCGGACGGCCGGAGCCTGCGCGAAGCGCCGCTGGAGCAACGGTTTCGCGAGCCGCGCGTGCGAGTGCCGGACATCTGGCACGGCACGTCGACGCTGCGGCTGATTCCCGACGACGCCTGGTCGTCGGTGTGGTGGTTCTTCGAGGCGGACGGACGCTTCCGCGACTGGTACGTGAACCTCGAAATCCCGCGCGGGCGCACCGGAACCGGCCCGGACCGGATCGACGGCATCCTCGACCTGGTCGTGACGCCGGGCGCGGGCTGGAAGTGGAAGGACGAGGACGAGGCCGAAGCGGCCGTCGAGGCCGGGCGGCTGACCACTGCCGAACTCGGCAAGCTGCGCGCGGAAGGCGAACGGATGGGCGCGCTGGCCGAGCAGGGCGCGTATCCGTTCGACGGCACGCACACTGATTTTCGCCCGGACCCGGACTGGCCCGCTCCGGAGCTGCCCCCCGGGCTGCGGCCTACTGGGCCAGCAGGACCAGCGAGATGAACAGCACGATGTTGACGACGAGCAGGATCACCACCGATTTGGTCGGCACGTTCCTGGCGATCACCTGGCCGTGCAGGTTCTTCCACCAGTAGATGCCGAACCCGGCGACGACCAGGCCGAGGAAGAAGCCGAACCCGCTGGAAAGCAGGCCCCAGCCGACCATCCCGAGCATTCCGGCGCCGAAGGTCAGCAGGGCCGCGGTGCCGAAGGTCTTGACGTCCGGCCCGGCGCCCGGCCCGGCTTGGCGTGCTGGTTGAGTGCTCACGCCGTCCATCGTAGTGGGGTGACGCTGCGAGCGCGGGGCAGTGCGGCGAGTAAAACCACAGGACTTCCGACTAACGTGCTTCCGACCAAGCGCTATCGTTTATGCATGACCACAGCGACGCAGTTCACCCACGTTCCGAACCCGAGCCCCGCGAGTCCTGAACGCGTCGCCGAGGTACTTGCCAAGCCGGGGTTCGGCACGCATTTCACCGACCACATGGTCACCGTGCGCTACAGCACCGACAAGGGCTGGCACGACGCCAAGGTCGGGCCGTACGAGCCGTTCTCCCTCGACCCGGCCACGTCCGTGCTGCACTACGGCCAGGCCATCTTCGAGGGCCTCAAGGCCTACCGGCAGCCGGACGGCACGATCGCCGCGTTCCGGCCGGACGCCAACGCGCAGCGGTTCCGCGAATCCGCCGAGCGGCTCGCGATGCCGCAGCTGCCGGTGGAGACCTTCGTCGACTCGCTGCGCGAGCTGATCGCCGTCGACGAGCGCTGGGTGCCGACCCGCGAGGGCGATTCCCTGTACCTGCGCCCGTTCATGATCTCCACCTCGGCGGGCCTGGGCGTGAACAGCCCGGCCGACGAGTACGTCTTCGCCGTCATCGCCTCGCCGGCCGGCTCGTACTTCAGCGGCGGCGTGAAGCCGGTCAGCGTGTGGCTGTCCACCGAGTACGTGCGCGCGGCCCCTGGCGGCACCGGCGCGGCGAAGTGCGCGGGCAACTACGCGGCGTCCTTCGTGGCGCAGGCGCAGGCTGTCGAGAAGGGCTGCGACCAGGTGGTGTGGCTGGACGCGGTCGAGCGCCGCTGGGTCGAGGAGATGGGCGGGATGAACCTGTTCTTCGTCTTCGGCTCGGGCGACGACGTCCGCGTGGTCACGCCGGAGCTGACCGGCTCGCTGCTGCCGGGCGTCACCCGGAAGTCGTTGCTGCAGCTGGCGAAGGACGCCGGGCACAAGGTCGAGGAGCGCCGGATCTCCACCGACGAATGGGAGAAGGCGGCCGCCTCGGGCGAGCTGACCGAGGTGTTCGCGTGCGGCACGGCGGCGGTCATCACGCCGGTCGGCCACGTGAAGCACGGCGGCGGCGAGTTCTCGATCTCCGGCGGGCAGCCCGGCACGGTCACAATGAGCCTGCGCGAGCAGCTCGTCGGGATCCAGGAGGGCACCCGCCCGGCCCCCGCGGGCTGGATGATCCCGCTCAGCTGAAGCCAGCTGTCCGTGAAGGGCTCCTTGAGGGAATCAGATTCCCTCAAGGAGCCCTTCACGGCTTTCAGGACGAGAGCGGGCCGGAGACGCCGGATTGTTCGTGCGTGGTCATTTCCGCGAGCACGCGGCTGGCCATCATCAGCAGCGGCAGCGCGGTGACCGCTCCGGTGCCTTCGCCGAGGCGGACGTCGAGGTCGAGCAGCGCGCCGAGGTCCAGCTGCTCCAGCGCGAGCGCGTGCGCGGGCTCGCCGGTGAGCTGCCCGGACATCCACCAGCGGCGGGCGCCGGGAGCGAGTTCTTCGGCGACGAGCGCGGCGGAGCAGACCACCAGGCCGTCGAGCACCACCGGCGTGCGGCGGACCGCCGCCTGCGCGAGAAAGCCCGTCATCGCGGCGATATCGGCGCCCGAGGACGTCCGCAGCAGCGCGAGCGGGTCGGCCAGCACCGCACGGGCCCGGCGCAGCGCGTCGCGGACCGCGGCGGCCTTGCGCATCCAGGTGTTGTCGTCGATGCCCGAACCGCGGCCGACCACGGCGACCGGCTCGCTGCCGGTCAGCGCCGCGACCAGCACCGACGCCGGGGTGCTGTTGCCGATGCCCAGGTCGCCCGCGATCAGCAGATCCGCGCCGCCGTCGACCTCCGCGTCGGCGATCTTGCGGCCCGCGTTGACCGCGGCGCGGACTTCGGTGTCGGTGAGCGCGTCCTCGACGTCGATCGAGCCGGAACCGCGGCGCACCTTGAACTCGCCGATCGACCGCATCGCGGATTCCTCGGTGTCCACGGCCATGTCGACCACGCGCACGCCCGCGCCCGCCGCGGCGGCGAGCACGTTGATCGCCGCGCCGCCGGTCAGCATGGTGCCGACGAGCTGCGACGTGACCTCCCGCGGATACGCCGAGACGCCCTTCTTCGCGATGCCGTGATCGCCGGCGAACACGACGACGCGCGGCCGGGTGAACGGCCGCGGCGGGGCCTGGCCCTGGCAGGAGGAGATCCACACGCCCAGCTCTTCCAGCCTGCCGAGCGAGCCCGCGGGTTTGACGAGCTTGTCGTGCAGCGCGATCGCGCCCGACCGGGCCTGGTCGCTCGGCGGTTCGATCTCGCCGAACTCGATGCCCGTTTCGCCGGTGTCCACAGCCAGGTTTCCTTTCGCCGCTGGGCGTCCCGGCGCCCAACCTACCGCCGCCGGGGCGCGGCCCTTAGGGTCGGTCGGCGTGCGGGAATCGACGGCGGCCGGGGTCGTGCTGGCCAGTGGTGCGGGGACCCGGGTGGGGGCCGCGCTGAACAAGGTCTACCTGCCGGTGGCGGGCAGGCGCGTGGTGGCGTGGTCGCTGGACGCGTTCGCCGCGGCGGCCGGGATCGGCGTGCTGGTGCTGGTGATCCGGCCCGAGGACGCGGCGCTGGCCGAGGAAGTGCTCGCCGAGCTGTCCGTCCCGGTCGACATCGTGCCCGGCGGCCCGACGCGGCAGGCTTCCGAGCTGAACGCGCTGCGCCATCTCGCGCCGCGGATCGCCGACGGGACAGTGGATTCCGTGCTGCTGCACGACGGGGCCCGCCCGCTGGTGACGCCGGAGCTGATCTCCGCGGTGCTGGAACGGACCCGGGAAGACGGGGGAGCGGTGCCGGGCCTGGCCGCGGACGACGTCGTCTCGATGGCCGGACCGGACAAGGTGGCCGGCCCGCTGCCGGGCGCGATCCGGGTGCAGACCCCGCAGGGCTTCCGTGCGCAACCGCTGCTGGCGGCTTACGAACAGGCTGCCGCGGAAGGGTTTCTCGGCACGGACACGGCTTCGTGCATGGAGCGGTTCTCCGCGCTGCCGGTGCGGTGGGTGCCCGGCAGCGCGGAGAACGTGAAGATCACCTATCCGCACGACCTCGCGGTGGCGGAACGGTTCCTGCTGCGGCCTTCTTCGTAGCCGCCGCAGTGCCCGCAGGAGGTCCGTGAAGGGCTCCTTGAGGGAATCAGATTCCCTCAAGGAGCCCTTCACGGACTTTCGCCGGAGCGAGCCCGGCTGCGGTGATCAGGGAGCGACGGTGAGCGCCGGGTCGCTGATCACGACGTCGCCGAGCGCCTCGTCGATCGCGGTCAGCAGCTCCGGCTCGAGCTTGACGCCCGCCGCCTTGACGTTGTCGTAGACCTGCTCCGGCCGCGAGGCCCCGATGATCGCCGACGCGACGTTCGGGTTCTGCAGCACCCACGCGACCGCCAGCTGCGCCATCGACAGCCCGGCGTCGGCCGCCAGCGGCTCCAGCTTCGCGACCGCGGTGAGGGTCTTCTCGTCGAGGAAGCGCTTCACCATGTTCGCGCCGCCGTTCTCGTCGGTCGCTCGCGAACCGGCGGGCAGCGGCTGGCCCACCTTGTACTTGCCGGTCAGCACGCCTTGCGCGACCGGCGACCAGACGATCTGGCTCAGGCCCTCGCGCTCGGAAGCGGGCACGACCTGCGACTCGATGACGCGCCACAGCATCGAGTACTGCGGCTGGTTCGACACGAACGGGATCTTCAGCTCGCGGGCGAGCGCCGCGCCGCGCGAGATCTGCTCGGCGTTCCACTCCGAGACGCCGATGTAGAGCGCCTTGCCCTGGCGGACCAGGTCGGCGAACGCCTGCATCGTCTCTTCCAGCGGCACCGTGCGGTCGAAGCGGTGCGCCTGGTAGAGGTCGACGTAGTCGGTGCCGAGCCGCTGGAGCGACGCGTTCGCGGATTCGATGATGTGCTTGCGCGAGAGGCCCTTGTCGTTCGGGCCCTTCGGACCGGTGGGCCAGAAGACCTTGGTGAAGATCTCCAGGCTCTCCCGGCGCTGGCCCTTCAGCCCGCGTCCGAGCACCGACTCCGCCGCGGTGTTGGCGTAGACGTCAGCCGTGTCGAAGGTCGTGATGCCTGCGTCGAGCGCCGCCTTGATGCAGGCCTGCGCCTGGTCCTCCTCGACCTGGGACCCGTGGGTCAGCCAGTTGCCGTAGGAGATCTCACTGATGTTGAGGCCGCTGCGGCCGAGACGTCGAAACTCCATGCCCACAGGGTAAACGTTTCGTTCGCCAGGCTAACGACCTGTGTGCCGCACGGCTCAGTTCGGGATCGGGTCCCCGGCCTTCAGCCGCGGCTTCGGAACCCGCAGCTTGCGGATCTGGCTCGCCCGCACGAACGCGTACCAGCCGACGCCGCGGGTGGCAGTCGCCGGTTCCTTCGGGAAGCGCTCCTTGACCAGTTTCGAGATCTTGCGGCCGTTCACGAAGCCCTCGATGGCCATGACCAGCAGCATCGCCATGCAGACCAGGGTGATGTACTGCTGCACCGCCGGCGCGGGGACCAGCAGCGCGAGGAACACCAGGATCGCCAGCGGCATGAACAGGCCGAGGATGTTGCGCCGGGAGTCGACCAGGTCGCGGACGTACGCCTTGACCGGACCCTTGTCGCGCGGCGGCAGGTACTTGTCGTCGCCCGACATCATCCGCTCGCGGCGCTGCCGGGCGGCTTCCTTGCGGTCTTCTTTGCTGACCGGGTTCGCCTTGCGCAACTCCTTGTTGCGCTTCATCGCCTCGCGCATCGAGGTGGGCGGCGCCGCGACCGGCCCGCGCTTGCGTCCCTCGGCCTCGCGCCGCTTCGGCGTGGCCTTGCCCTTCCCCGGCGTGTACGACTTGCTCGTGACCGGGGAATCGACAGCGGCGGCCTCGGCCGCGGAGTCGTCGGCGGCGGGGTCAGTGGTGCTTCGGCGCAGGAACCTCACCTCACCAGGGTATTGCAGGCGTCACGGCTTTGTTCACCAGGTCGTTCCATATGCGACGATGGAGGGGAACAGATCGGGCGAGTCCCGTGTTGTAGGTAGGACACGAGATGTACCCGCAGCGAGTTCGACCAAAGAGGGAGTGCCATGACGACCGCTGAGCAGACCGGTGCGGCTGCGGCCGAGACCGCCGAGGAGACCCACGGCGTGACGTTGACCGACGCCGCGGCCGCCAAGGCGAAGGCGCTGCTCGAACAGGAGGGCCGCGACGACATGCACCTGCGCATCGCCGTGCAGCCCGGCGGCTGTGCTGGCCTGCGCTACCAGCTGTTCTTCGACGAGCGCACGCTCGACGGCGACCTGTTCCGCGACTTCGACGGCCTCCAGGTCGCCGTGGACCGGATGAGCGCACCGTACGTGTCCGAGGCCGTGATCGACTTCGTCGACACCATCGAGAAGCAGGGCTTCACGATCGACAACCCGAACGCCACGGGTTCCTGCGCCTGCGGCGACAGCTTCCACTGAGCCCCAGAGCCGACAACGGGCCCCGACGCATCCGCGCCGGGGCCCGTTGTCCGTTTCGGCCGCGGCTCGCACCCGCCGCGGAGGTTTCGCGAGGTCAGACGTACGCGTCGAGGTCGGCGACCTGTGCGTGGCAGGCGTCGTCGACCGTCCACGGCCGCGCGGCCCTCGGCCGGGGCAGCCGGGCCTGGCCGGCGGCTTGCTCGGGGCGCAGCGCGGACGGGAGATGGGCGCAGTCGGCGATCAGGTCGCCGAGGGTTTCCGGTTCGGTCGCGAGGTTCACGAACGTCACGCTATTCAGCCGGAGTTGAACGGGAAACGAGTACCGGCCGGTAGTGTCGGAACGTGGCGCGGAAACTACCCGGAAGGGTCATGACCAGCGGGTAACTTGCGTCAGGGCGCGAAAAGACAGCTCATCCACCTCGTGAGGAGAACCGGTGGCAGACAAGCCCAGGATCGCCGTGTCGGGCAGCATCGCGACAGACCATCTGATGCACTTCCCGGGGAGGTTCGCCGAGCAGCTCGTCGCCGAGCAGCTGCACCGGGTGTCGTTGAGCTTCCTCGCCGACGACCTCGTCGTGCGCCGCGGCGGCATCGGCGCGAACATCGCGTTCGGCCTCGGCGTGCTCGGCGTGGAGCCGGTGCTCGTCGGAGCCGTGGGCCAGGACTGGGCGGACTACCAGTCGTGGCTGCAGCGGCACGGCGTGGACACCTCCGGCGTGCTGGTGTCCGAGGTCGCGCACACCGCGCGCTTCGTGTGCACCACTGACGAGGACATGTGCCAGATCGCGACGTTCTACGCGGGCGCGATGGCGGAGTCCCGGAATATCGAGATGGGGCCGATTTCGGACCGGGTCGGCGGGCTTGGGCTCGTGTTGATCAGCCCGGACGATCCTGAGGGCATGGTTCGGCATGCTCAGGAGTGCCGTCAGCGGGGGTACACGTTCGCGGTCGATCCTTCGCAGCAGTTGGCTCGGATGGACGGGGCTCAGGTGCGGTCTTTTGTCGAGGGGGCCAAGTATCTGTTCAGCAATGACTACGAGTGGGAGTTGTTGCTGCAGAAGACTGGGTGGACTGAGGCTGATGTGCTGGAGCGGGTTGGGCTGAGGATTACCACGCTGGGGGAGAAGGGCGTGGAGATTGTTGGGCGCGATGGGACTGCGCTGCAGATCGGGGCGGTGCCTGAGCGGGGGAAGGCTGACCCTACTGGGGTTGGGGATGGGTTCCGGGCTGGGTTTCTTGCTGCGGTTGACGGCGGGCTTGGGTTGGAGCGGGCTGCGCAGTTGGGGTGTTTGATCGCTGTGCTGGTGCTGGAGACTGTGGGGACGCAGGAGTGGACTCTCGTGCGGTCCGAGGCGTTGACGCGGTTGAATGAGGCGTTCGGGCCTGAGGCTGCTGAGGAGATTTCGGCGGTTTTGCCTGCTTGAGGCTTTTGGTTTCGGCTCGTCGCCTGGCGGCGACCTTGCCGTGGTGGTTGCGTGGGGCACCCCGAAGCTTGATTGTGCTGACGGTCTGGGGGTGCGTGGGAAAGCGGGGAAGATG
>NZ_JBHZAG010000155.1:0-12972 GCF_042754125.1 Amycolatopsis sp. NPDC059235 | reverse complement strand
AACATGCCCCGCACACCTTTTTTATGGGGGCACTCCGTGGGGGGGGGGGGGGGGGGGGGGGGTTTGGGCCCCGCCGGCGCCCCCCCGGGGGCCCCCCACAAAACTCCGCCAGTCGCCGCGAACCAGTCAGCGCCCGCCAGCCCGTCCAGCAGCGCGGCTCGCGCTGCCGCCTGCGTCGGCGTGCAAGCGGCGCTTCCCGGCGAAAACGGCCTCACCCGGTGCATGCGCCGCTTGTCCGGTCCGAGCATCCAAACCCGCGCCACCTGCTCAGACGACCCGGAACTGGCGAAAGCCCTAGGCGCACTGCGCACCGCACTGTGCCGCTTCCCGGACAAGACCACGGTCGCGTTCCACGAAGGACTCATGCTCGCCCAGGTCGAGCCAGGAGCGCGCAAGGACATGACCGGTCGCGTCGAGACCGACACCTGGCGCACCCGCACCGGACTGAGCGGCCGTTACGTCGCGGGTGTCGGACCGAAGCTGGGCCTGCTGATCTATCAGGCCGACGGAATCCCCGTGGTCGGCACCGTGATGGACACCAGCCCGTCGCACACGAGCCGCAGGCCGCAGGATCTGGTGCAGTATTTCCAACAGACCGTGCAGCCCGGCGAGTAAAGCTCAGTGCAGCGTGCCCGCTGAGGTCGTGACGTCCTTGTCCACGGTCAGCGCGGTGTTCGCCACGATCTCGAGCGCTCGCGCGGTCGAGTCCAGTGACAGCTGGGATTCCTCCGGCACATGCACGAAACCGCCGCGCAGTCCGGGAAACTCCGTCGCGATCAGGTGCATCAGGCCGTAGAAGACCTGATTGCACACGTAAGTCCCGGCGGTGTACGACACGGCAGCGGGCAGTCCCGCCGCCTCGATCGCCGCGACCGCCGCTTTCACCGGCAGCGTGGTGAAGTACGCGGAGGGCCCGCCCTCGACCACCGGGACGTCGACCGGTTGCGCGCCGGCATTGTCCGGGATCCGGGCGTCGATCAGGTTGATCGCCACTCGTTCCGGCGTGACGTGCTCGCGTCCGCCGGCGAGCCCGGCGCAGACGACGAGTTCCGGCCGGTGCGCCAGGATCGCGGCCCGCAGCGCCGGCAGCGACGCGTCGAACTCGCACGGCAGCTCTACCGCCACCGTGTCCGTCCGCCGCGCCGCTGCCAGCGAAGCTGCCTGCCAAGAAGGATTCGACGCCGCTCCGTCAAAGGGCGCGAACCCGGTCAGCAGAACCGTCACTTCGCCGCCGGTTTGAGGTCGCCCGGGTAGAGGAACTCGTCCGACGGCTTGCCGTTGCCGTAGATCCACGCGTCGAAGAAGCCCTGCAGGTCCATGCCGGACACCTTCTCACAGTACTTCTGGAACTCCTGCATGCTGGCGTTCCCGTTGTGGTGGACGGTGTTCCAGGTCTTGAGCACCTGGTCGAACGCGTCCTGTCCCATGTACTTGCTGAGCGCGTGCAGCATGACCGGGCCCTTGGAGTACACGTAGGTGAACTCGTGGCCTGGCCCCATGTCGTACAGCTTGCCCGCCCAGAACGAATCGCCTGCCGACGCGACGGCGTCGAGGTACCGGGCGTCGAGGTCCTCGCCGTTCTTCTGCGCCCACAACCAGGTCGCGTAAGACGCGAAGCATTCGTTGAGGCAGACGTCCTTCCAATGGTCGACGGCGACCGTGTCGCCCCACCACTGGTGCGCGTTCTCGTGCACGATCGTGCCGATGTTGCCCGCGCGGCCGGAGTAGATCGGCCGGCTCATCGTCTCGAGCGAGAACCCGATCGGCTCAGTCAGGTAGATGCCGCCCGCGGCGTCCACCGGGTACTTGCCGAACTTCGATTCGAGGAAGTCGATGACCTCCGGCAGCTGGGCGTCGGCCTGCTTCGTGGCGTCCGAGGTGCCCGGCGCGTACGCGCTGACGATCGGGGTGCCGTCCGCGCGCTGGCGCTTGTTGAAGGTCCACTTGTCGATCGCGACCGTGGTCATGTACGACGCGGTCGGGGTGTCCTCCGCCCAGACGTGCGTGGTGCCCGTGCGCGTGCGGTACGAGCCGACCTCGCGGCCGTTCGCGATCACGCCCCATTCGTTCGGGACGTTGATCGACAGCCGGAACCGGGCCTTGTTGCGCGGGGTGTCGTTGACCGGGTACCAGGTGGTGGCCGATTTCGGCTCGCCCGCCGCGAACGCGCCGCCGGACTTGGTGAACTGCCAGCCGTTCTTGCCGAGGTTCGGGTCGTCGATCGCGACCGGGACGCCGTGGTAGGCGACCTCGGTGGTGAACGGCAGGCCCTTCCATAGCGGCATCTTCGGCGTGATCACGAGTTCGTGGTCGCCGGTGCGGGTGAACTTCGCGGGCACGCCGTTGACCCGGACCGCGTCGACCGTGAGGCCCCGGAGGTCCAGGTCGAACGAGCTGAGCGACTGGGTCGCCTTCGCGTGGACCGTCTGGACCCCGGCGAGCTGGTGGGTGTCCGGGGCGTAGTTGACCCTGAGGTCGTAGTCGGAGACCTCGTACCCGCCGTTGCCGTCCTGCGGGTAGTAGCTGTCTCCGGCGCCGTCCGAACCGGGGGTCGGCCGGTCCCAGCCGTCCTGTCCGGCCGACGCGATTCCCGTGCCGAGCGTCAATGCGGTGAGGGTGGCTGCGACGGTCACTGCCGGGCGACGCCAGCGGTGCAGTGCTCTCATGGGCGCTCCTGTGTCTGCGTGTGAACCCTCCGCAACGTAGCGCCGGGAAGGCATGGAGTAACCGCAAGGTGGGCAGATTGTCTCGAAAGTCCACACTTCCGTCGGGCCCCGGCACGATGTGGTCGTCGTCTGGAAAGCTGGACCTCATGCGCGTCGCGCTGCTGGGCCCGCTGCGAGCGGACGGGGAGGACGGCACGCCGATCGACATCGGCGGAGCCCGCCTTCGCATGCTCCTTTCGCGGCTCGCGCTCGACGCCGGGCGCGCGGTGCCCGCCGAGGCGTTGATCGACGGCCTGTGGGGCGCTGAACCCCCGGCTGACGCGGCCAACGCGCTCCAGTCGCTCGTCTCCCGGCTGCGTCGTGCGCTGCGGCCCGCGGCGGTCGACCTGGAGTCGGTCAACGGCGGTTACCGGCTCGCGGTGCCGCCCGAAGCGGTGGATCTCCACCGGTTCGAGCAGTTGTCCGCCGAAGGGCGCCGGGAACTTGCCGCTGGCCGGGACGGTACCGCCGCCGAATCGCTCGCCGCCGCGCTCGCGTTGTGGCGCGGGGCGGCGCTCGCGGACGTGCTGGACGCGCCGTTTGCCGCCGCGCCCGCGACTCTGCTGGAGGAGCGGCGCACGGAGACCACTGAGGACTGGTTCGAAGCCGAGCTGCGGCTGGGGCGGCACGCGGACGTGCTCGCGGAACTCACCGCGGCCGCACAGGCGCATCCGTTGCGGGAACGGTTGGCTGGCTTGCGAATCCGTGCGCTTTCCGCTGCCGGACGACAGGCCGACGCGCTCGCCGCGTACTCCGCGATCCGCACGACGCTGGCCGACGAGCTGGGCGTCGACCCGTCGGCGGAACTGCAGGAAGTGCACCTGCGTGCGCTGCGCGGCGAATACACGCCAGTCGCCACGGTGGCGGACCGGTTGCCGCAGCGGCTCACCAGCTTCATCGGCCGCACCGACGAGCTGAAGCTGCTGGCCGAACTGCTCGAAGGATCCCGGCTGGTCACGCTCGTCGGCCCCGGCGGAGCTGGCAAGACGCGGCTCGCGACGGAAGCGGCTTCGCGGCATCCGGCGCACTCGCGCGGCTTGGTGTGGTTCGTGCCGCTGGCTGGCGTGCGGGATGCGGAAGACGTGCTGGCCGCGCTGCTCAACGCGTTGGAGGTCCGCGATCTCCGGACGACGGAGACCGACGCTCGGCGTCGGCAGGTCGATCCGTTCGAGCACGCGGTGGAAACGCTCAGCGGCGCGGACGTGTTGCTGGTGCTGGACAATTGCGAACACGTCATCGACACCGCCGCGGAGCTGGCCGACAACCTGCTGCGGCGGCTGCCGGCGTTGCGAGTGCTCGCGACGAGCCGTGAACCGCTCGCGATCACCGGGGAAGCGTTGTGCCCGCTCGGCCCGCTGCCGGTTCCGGACGAGGCCGCGCCGCCCGCGGACGTCGGCACGCTCGATTCCGTCCGGCTTTTTCTCGACCGTGCGATGGCGGTACGGCCCGGTTTCCGGCTCGATGAGTCCACAGTGGACGCGGTGCGGCAGATCTGCCGCCGGCTCGACGGGATGCCGCTGGCGCTCGAACTGGCCGCCGCGCGGTTGCGGTCGATGACCGCCGAACAGATTGCCGAACGGTTGGACGACCGGTTCCGGCTGCTCACCTCCGGAAGCCGGACGGCGCTGCCGCGCCAGCGCACGCTGCGCGCCGTGGTGGAGTGGAGCTGGGATCTGCTGAGCGACGCGGAGGTCCGGCTCGCGCGCAGGCTCGCGGTGTTCGCGGCGAGTTTCTCCGAGGAGGCAGTGGAAAACGTCTGCTCGGACGACGAACTGCCCGCCGACGACATCGTGTACGTACTGGGTTCGCTGGTGGAGAAGTCCATTGTGGACGTGGTGGGCATGCGGTACCGCCTGCTGGAAACCTTGCGCGCTTACGCCACCGAGCGGCTCGCCGAGTCCGGCGAGAAGGAGCGGCTGCGGGTGGCGATGGTCTCGTACTACACGGAATTGGCCGACCGCAACGAACCTTTGCTGCGCGCACGGGAGCAGCTCCAGGCTATCGACGTGTACGAGCACGAAATCGACAACTTCACCTCCGCGCTGCGGGCGGCGATCGAGTCGGGTTCCGCGGAATCGGCGGCTCGGCTGCTGTTCGGATTGTTCTGGTATTTCAATATCATCGGGCAGAACGAGCGGGCCGCGCTGTTCGTGGACGAGGTGCTCGAAATGGGCGGCGAGCTGTCGCCGGACATGGCGGCGAGCCTGCGGCTGATCCAGGTGCTGATGCGGGTCATGGCCGGTCCGCACGAGAAGGTGGACGTCCCCGAGCTGATCGAGGAATGCGTGCGGACCGGTGCGGCGGAAAAGAATCCGTGGCTCTGGGTCGGATTGCCGATAGTGGCTTATCTCAACGGCGAACGCGACCTGGCGAAGCGCGAGATCCGCCGGGCGGTCGAGCGGGACGACGTCTGGAGCCGCGCCGCCGGGCACTGGGCGGAGAGCTTCGTCCTCGGCGACACCGGCGATCTCAAGAGCGCGGACCGGGCGCGCGAGCTCGCGCACCTTGGCTTCGCCGAGGTCGGCGACCGCTGGGGCCTCGGCATGACGCACGGTTTCCGGGCCGCGGCACAATCGCAGTCCGGCGACCACGAAGGGGCGATCGCCGGGTACGCCGAGGGCCTGCGGCTGATGATGGAACTGCGGTCGCGGGACGACATCGTGCAGCAGTGGTGGCGGCTGGCGATCGAACGTTCGCGCGCCGGTGACCAAGAAGGCGCGTGGCGGGACCTGGAAGCCGCCGAACGCTACGCGGCTTCCGGCGGGAACAACGGATTGCGGCTGATCGTGTTGCTTGGCCGGGCCGAGTTGCTGATCCGGGAGAACAACGTCGGGCAGGCGCGGGAGGTGTTCCGGGAAATGAAGTCGGCGCGCGCGGATTGGCCGACGCCGGAGGGCTTCGAGACGGAATGGCTTGGCGCCATCGAGGGTGCTCTGCTGCTCGCCGAAGGCCGCCCGGACGAAGCGGAGCCAGCGGTGTTCGAGGTGGTCGAGCAGACGGCCAGGCGCTTCGACATGCCGGACCTGGCAGCCATAGTCGAACTGCTGGCGCGGATCCGGTACCGGCAGGGGCGGCTGGAGTCGTCCGCTCGGGTGCTGGCGCTGAGCGCGGTGGTGCGCGGCCGGTTCGACCTGGGCAGCCCGGAGGTCCGGGAGCTGATCGCCGGCCTGAACCGGGAGCTGGGCGCGGAACGGTACGAGGCGATCGTGGCCGAGACCTCGCGGCTGGAACGGGCCGAGGCGATCGAGGCGGTCCGGGCGGAACGCGCACGCGAGTAGGCGTTATCAGTGATAACCGTTCCTTGCTTCCGATGATGTTTCCAGTGATACTCTGCGATGAGTATCACTGGAAACATCGAGGAGCTGCCATGCGCATCGTCGCCCTGGAAGAACACGTGGTCCTGCCCGTCCTGCGCGACGCGTGGGCGAAGGCGGGAGTCCAGCCGCACGGCTATCCCGAGGATCATCCGGTCACGCGACGCCTGCGCGACGTCGGTGAAGGACGTCTCGCCGACATGGACGAGCAGGGCATCGACGTAGCGGTGTTATCCCTGTCCACTCCCGGGGTGCAGAACCTTCCGGCCGCCGATGCCGTGCCCGTCGCGCGGGAGGCCAACGACGCGCTCGCCGAGATCGTCGCCGCGAACCCCACGCGATTCCAGGCCTTCGCCACTCTCCCGACCTCCTCGCCCGAAGCCGCCGCCGAGGAGCTGGAACGCGCGGTCAGCCTGGGGTTCCGCGGCGCGATGCTGTACGGCCGCACCGGCGACAAACTGGCCGACGCACCGGAATTCGACGACCTCTACGGAACCGCCTCACGACTTCGAGTCCCGCTGCACTTCCACCCGCAGGCTCCCGTGCGAGCGGTTCAGGAGGCGTATTACTCGGGGCTGCCCAACGGCGTCGGGCCAGCGTTGGCGACCGCCGGGCTCGGCTGGTACTACGACCTCGGCGTGCAATACCTGCGGATGATCTTCTCCGGAGTCTTCGACCGGCATCCCGAACTGCAGGTGATCGCCGGGCACTGGGGCGAGGTCGTGCTGTTCTACCTCGACCACGTCGGCTTCCTTCAGGAAATGGCCGGACTCCGGCAGCCGCTGGCCGAGTACTTCCGCCGGAACTTCTGGATCGCGGGCAGCGGCACGGTCAGCGAACGCTACCTGCGCTGGGCGGCCGAGGTGGTCGGGACGGAGCGGATGCTGTATTCGACCGACTATCCCTACACCTTCGGCACCCGGCCCGGCGGTTTTCCTTATCTGGACACGAGCGGCGGGGTCGCGCGGTCGTTTCTGGAGGCGGCGCCGTTCAGCGAGGAAGCGAAGGCCGCCATCGGCTCCGGGAACTGGGAACGGCTGACCGGCCACCTCGCGGGAGCTTCACTCGGGTGAGCGTAGGTGATCGAGGGTCCGCTTGATCACCTCGAGACCGGCTGACATCGCTTTGGCCATCGGAGCGGCCAGCTCGTCGGGGAGCACGTCGCGGGTCCACACCAGCCGGCACCGCTGTTCGCCGTCGGCGAGGACCTGCATGGACGCGTTGTCGTGTTCGGGCTGGACGTCGCCGCCGACGACCGAGTAGACGATCCGGCGTGCGCCATGGTCGACGCCGACCCGCCGTTCCCGGACGACCGTGCCGTCGGCGAAGCTGACGACCCGGCAATCCTCCTCTGGCCGGCTGTCCACCACGAACCCCGGTGCCATCCGCCGAGGACCCGCGGAGAAGTCGCTGATCACCTCCCACACGTCGTCGGCACTGGACTCGAGCACTGCTTCTTCGCGGATGGTCGCCATGTCTCCTGCTTCGTTTTTCGGGCTGTGACAACGGATCCTGCCCGGTCCTGGCCCGTGAGTCTTGAAGATCCTTGCGGAATTGTCAGACCCCCGCCGTAACCTCCGGATGTGCTCTCCTTCGCCGGTCTCGCCACTCGCCCGGAGTTCTCCGTCGGAGCGGTGGACTGCCGGGACGATCACCGCGGCTGGTCGGCCGAGCAGCCGCGCGAGGACGTGCGGCTCGTGCTCGTGCGCCGCGGCGGGTTCCGCCGCCGCGGCCGCGGGGTCTGCGCGGACCTCGACCGCACCGTCGGTTACGTCGGAATGCCCGGCGAGGAGGAGCACTTCGCCCATCCCGCCGGCGGTGACTGGTGCACTTCGATCAGCCTGACCCCGGCGTTCTGGCGCACCCTGGCCGGCGACGCACCGCAGCTGGACCGCTCAACGCTCTACGTGGACGGCCCGCTCGACCTCGCCCACCGCCGGCTCCTCGCCGCCACCCGAACCGCCGACACTGGTTACGCGGCGACGGAAGGACTGATCGGCCTGGTAGCCGCAGTGGTCCGGCAGGTCGTGGCGACGACCGTCCCGGACAGCGACCAGACCGGCGACCGCGCGCTGACCGCCCAGGCCCGCGCCGCGATCGGCGACGAGCATCCCGCCGCGACCGGGCTGATTCCGCTGGCAGCGCTGCTGGGCGTCTCGCCGTACCGGCTCAGCCGAGCCTTCACCCGCGAACTGGGAGTGTCGCTGACCAAATACCGCAACCGCGTGCGCGTAGCCCGCGCGCTGGACCGGCTGGAGGCAGGCGAACCCAGCTTGGCCGCCCTCGCCGCAGACCTCGGGTTCGCCGATCAGGCCCACCTGTGCCGAACCGTGCGGGAGCACCTCGGACACACCCCGACCGCAGTGCGCAGGCTGCTCGCGACAAAAAAGTGAGTGCCTGTGCCCGGCTGTGGAACCCGGACACAGACACTCACTCACAGCGTCCACACCCCCGTGCAGGACGCCCTCAGACCCGCTTGCGGTAAGCCCACGTCGCGAGCGGGAAGAACACCACGACCGCGCCGGCCATCCACGCCAGCGCGCCCAGCAGGGAGCCGCCGTAGGCGACGCCGCCGTTGAGCAGGCCGCGCATCACGTCGGACAACAGGCTCACCGGGCTGATGTCCGCCCACGCCTTGAGCCAGCCCGGCATCGTGGCCGTCGGGAGGAACACGTTGCTGCCGAACGTCAGCGGCATGATGAAGACGAACATCAGGCCCTGCGCCGCGCCAGGGGACTTCATCAGCATTCCGACGAACACCGAACCCCAGCAGAAGCACAGGCCGAACGCGATCGCCAGCAGAATCGCGAGGACGAACTCCCCGGGACCGGTCTGCACGCGGAAGCCCATCACGGTCGCCACGACCAGCAGGACCGTCAGGCACACCACGTACCGCACGAGGTCGGCCAGCACCGCGCCGACCAACGGAGCCGAACGAGCGATCGGCATGGAGCGGAAGCGGTCGAAGACGCCCTTGGTGATGTCGGTGTTGAGCTGCGTGCCGACCGTCAGCGACGCCTGCAGGATGTTCATCACGATCAGGCCCGGCACGAGCGCCTGCAGGTAGTTCTCGATCGAACCGCTCAGCGCGTTGCCGAACAGGTAGGTGAACATCAGCAGGAAGATGATCGGCATCAGCGTGACGTCGGCCAGCTGTTCCGGATTCTTGCGGATCTTCAGGATTCCCCGCCAGGCAAGCGAAAGCGCGTGCTTCGCGCCCTGGACGGGGCTGATGTGCCGGGGCGGGGCCGCCACGGCGGTCGCGGTGGTCACGAGCGGCTCCCTTCGAGTTCGCGCTCCGGCTTCGGCTCGTCGGCGGTGTGCCCGGTCAGCGCGAGGAACACCTCGTCGAGGCTGGGCAGCCGCAGTGCCAGTTCGTCGGAGGTGATGCCCGCCGAGTCGAGGCGGCGCACCAGCGTGGACAGCAGCACCGGGTCGGACACCGGCGCAGTGAGCAGCCCGGTCGCGTTGTCGCGGGCCGGACGGACGCCGGTGAGTTCGGCCAGGATCCGGTCGACCTCGTCGAGGTCGCTCAGCGACGTCGGCCGCACCTGCAGCGTCTGCCCGCCGACCCGCCGCTTCAGCTCGTCGGCGCGGCCGTCGGCGACCACGTGGCCGTGGTCGAACACGGTGATCCGGTCCGCCAGCTGGTCGGCCTCCTCCAGGTACTGCGTGGTGAGCAGCACTGTCGCGCCGTCGGCGACGAGGCTGCGGACCACCGCCCACACCTCGTTGCGGGCGTGCGGGTCGAGTCCGGTCGTCGGCTCGTCCAGGTACAGCACGGCGGGACGGCCGACGAGGCTCGCCGCCAGGTCGAGCCTGCGCCGCATGCCGCCGGAATACGTCCGGATCGGCCGCTTGGCCGCGTCGGTCAGCTCGAACCGCTCCAGCAGTTCGGCCGCCCGCGCCCGGGCGTCGGCCCTGGACAGGTTCAGCAGCTTCCCGATCAGCACCAGGTTCTCGGTGCCGCTCAGGTCCTCGTCCACCGACGCGTACTGTCCGGTGAGCCCGATCAGCCCGCGCACCCGGACCGGGTCGCGGACCACGTCGTAACCCCCGACCGTGGCCCGCCCCGCGTCCGGTCTCAGCAGGGTGGCCAGGATGCGGACCGCGGTCGTCTTGCCCGCGCCGTTCGGCCCGAGCACCCCGACCACCTTCCCGAACGGGACCTCGAGGTCCACCCCGTCCAGCGCCTTCGTCTCCCCGAAATGCTTGACCAGGCCCTCGGCCTGGATCGCATGCGACATGATGCCTCCTCCTGTGTCGCTCCAGCACACAGTGGACGGAGGCGCTGGCAAGCCGCGCACACGGCGCTGACACGGACCTGTCAGCGCGCCCGGCATACTCGGGATCATGGTGATGGAGGCGCGGAGGCGCAGCCGGCTGGTCACGAGCCTGCTCGTGCTGGTCGCACTGCCGCTGCTGGCGGTGGCCGTGCTGCGCACGATCGGCTGGGACGGCAGCGGCTGGTACCTGACCGCCTTGCTGGCGCTGACGCCGTACTTCGTCATCTACGGCGTGCTGCTCGCCGCGCTCGCGCTGATGCTGCGGCGGTGGTGGACCGGCGGTGTCGTGCTGGCGTTGTCCGTGCTGCTGGCGGTGTACGTCGCGCCGCGGGTGATCCCCGACGCCCAGCCCGCGGCGAACGGGAAGACGGTGCGGGTGCTGGCGGCCAATCTCTACCTGGGCCAGGCTGACCCGGCGGCGCTCGTGCGGCTGGTCCGGGAGCACCGGATCGACGTGCTGAACCTGGTGGAGATGACGCCTGCCGCGATGTCCGGGCTGGAGAAGGCCGGGCTGTTCCAGACGCTGCCGTACCGCGTCATGCACCCGTCGTCCGGTGTGGACGGTTCCGGCATCGTGTCGCGGTATCCGCTGACCGAAGAGGACTTCACCGGCGATTCGGTCCAGAAACAGCCTGGTGCGGCGGCGGATCTCGGCGGCGGGACGACGTTGGAGATCGTGGCCGCGCATCCGCGTTCGCCGGACTCCGGGTATTACCAGTGGGAACAGGAGATGCGGGACCTGTCGCGCGCGATCGGCGAACACGGGCTGCGCGTGGTGGCCGGCGACTTCAACGCGACGCTCGACCACGCCGCGCTGCGGACGGTGCTGTCTCGCGGCTATGTCGACGCGGCGGAGGCACGCGGCGACGGCATGGTCCCGACCTGGTCGACGTCGGCGGTCCCGCTCGTGCCGCTGGATCACGTGCTGGTGGACCGCCGGGTGGCGATCCGGGATTACCAAGTTTTCGAAGTGCCTGGGAGCGATCACCGGGCCGTTTACGCGGAGGTGCAGCTGCCGTGACGACCTTGCGGCCGAGCAACGGGGAATACCCGCGTCTGCTGGAGATCTGGCGCAGCGCCGTCGAGGCGACGCACGACTTTCTGACTCCGGCGGACGTCGAGTACTACGCCACGCGCGTCCCGCTCTACTTCCCGGAAGTGGACCTCACTGTGGCGGAGGTCGACGGAATCGCGGCGGGCTTCTCGGGAATCGCCGAGGGAAAGCTGGAAATGCTCTTCGTGCACGACGATTTCCGCGGTCGCGGCGTCGGCACGGCTTTGTTGCGCGCGGCGCTGGACCGCTACCCGGACCTCACGCTGGACGTGAACGAGCAGAACCCGCAGGCAGTCGGTTTCTATCTGCACCACGGGTTCGAGGTTGTCGGCAGGCAGGAGACCGATTCGGACGGCCGCCCGTTCCCCTTGCTGGAGCTCAAACGAGCTTGACCAACGTCTCCAGCGCGCCCGCGGCGATCGAAACCCCGCGCCCGTGCCGGATCTCCGGCTCGCGCGGATTGATCCGGACCAACGCACCCGTCGCCGCGCTGGCGAGTTCGGAATATCGTCGGACCGTCGGAACCGCTTGTCCGGCACCGATTTCGACCACCACTACGTCGCGATGCGCACGACGCCAAGCGGTGAGTTCGTCCAGCTGTTCCTGACTCCGGTCGGGAACCCAGTCGAAATCCCCGAACATCAGGATGTTCGGCCGCGCCAAACCGCCGCAGCGCGGACAGGACGGCAACGGCGGCCGGGCACGCATCGTCGCCTCGTCGATTTCGACCCTGATTTCTGTGGCCGACCAGATCTCCCGCGAGCACCCGGCAAGACACTGCAGATGGTGGATCGACCCGTGCGCCTCGGCGACGTGCGGAAATCCCGCCGCTTGAAACTGTCCGTCCACATTGGATGTGAAAACCCGCACGCCGCCCGGTTTCGCCAGCCCCCATTCGAGAAGCAGACCGAACCCGCGATGCGGCGCCGTTTTCCGGTACAGCTCGAGCCGATGCCCGTAGAAACCCCAGGCCAGCTCCGGATCTGAGGCGAAATGCCGCGGGTCCGCCAGCTCCTCGAACCGCAGCCCGAGCCCGGCGTACGGCGGATAAGCTCGCCAAAACCCTTCCCCGCCACGGAAATCAGGCAGCCCGGAGTCGACGCCCATCCCGGCGCCGGCGCACACGAGCAGCGCGCCGGCACCCGAGATCAGCTCGGCCGCGCGGGAGAGTTCGTCACTCACCCGGCTTCGATGCCTGCACGACCTCGAACTCCAGCAGATTCGCGCCGGTCGACACCGGATTCTTGCGCTCGCCCGCGTGCGCCTCGCGCGCCGGACCGCCCGCCCAGGCCTGGTAGTGCTCCTCGGTCTCCCACTTCGTGTACACGAAGTAGCGCGTCTCGCCCGCGATCGGGCGGAGCAGCTCGAAGCCGAGGAAACCTTCCTGGTTGTCGACGGAGTGCAGCCGCGCGGCGAACCGCTTCTCCAGCTCGGGGCCGGCGCCTTCAGGGACCTCGATTGCGTTGATCTTGACTACAGCCATGGGTTGAGTTTATTGCAAGCTGTGTTTGATGGCGTCGGCTTCGCCGCCGCGGGCGGGATCGCCTTTAAGTCGGCGTCTGACGGAGCTGCGCGCCCGGCCCGGGGGGCCGTGCACGCAGCTCCGTCAGACG
>NZ_JBHZAG010000154.1:0-13036 GCF_042754125.1 Amycolatopsis sp. NPDC059235 | reverse complement strand
ACAACCACCACCCGCCATCCGAGATAGACGTTGGTCTCGTGGGATCGGATATGTGTATAAGACCCCGCCGTGAGGGCAACCCTGAGGGAATCAGAGTCCCTCAGGGTTCCCCTCACGGACCGCATCTCGGGGCCGTCGGGATCGAGGGGGAGGGGCGGGTGCTGGGGGTACTCGCCGCCGCTCGCGCGAAAATCCGGTGCCGTCCGTGATCGTCTTCGTGACAATCGCGGGCATGGAGGAAGTCGAAATCGTCGTCGCCCACCACGAACGCGCGACCTTGCGCGTCGGCGACGTGTTCCTGAAGGTCGACACCGACCAGGCGCGCGCCGACGCCGAGGTCGCCGCGATGGCGCTGGCACCGCTCCCGACTCCGGAGATCCTGTGGCGGAAACCGCCCGTGCTCGCCCTCGCCGCGCTGCCCGGACGGGAACTCGGTCGTCCCGGAAAACCGTCGACCGCGTCGCCGGAAGCCTGGGCCGCGGCCGGAGCCGCCGCCCGGAAACTGCACGAAGCACCGCTGCCGCCGACCCCCGGCTTCAACCTCGACGAACTCGCCGCGGACCTCGACCGCGAATGCGCGTCGCTGATCGAGAACGAGGTCCTGCCTGCCGACCTGGTCACCGGCAACCGCCGTCTTGCCGAAGCCGCGCTCCAGCCGCGGACCCCGGTGTTCATCCACGGCGATCTGCAGGTCGCGCACATCTTCATCGAGGGCGACGAGGTGAGCGGCGTTCTCGACTGGTCCGAAGCCGCCCAAGGCGACGCCCACTTCGACCTCGCCGCCTTGACCCTCGCGCACCAGGAACACCTCGGCGACGTCCTGGCCGGATACGGCGGCGGCATCGACCTCGACGTGCTCCGCGCGTGGTGGTCGCTGCGCAGCCTGCGGGTCGTCCACTTCCTGGTCGGGCACGGCTTCGACCCGGCACCGGAGGTCGCGGTCCTGGAGGCCCAGCTATTCTAGTACTAGAATAGCTGGCATGGCCGCCCTCACCGACGCCGAACTGACCATCCTCGGCCTGCTCGTCGAGCAGCCTCAGCACGGTTACGCGCTGGAGCGGGTGGTGGAGGAACGCGGCATCCGCACGTGGACCGCGCTCGGTTTCTCCTCGATCTATTACGTCCTCGACAAACTGGCCAAGCGCGGCCTGATCGAAGCCACCGGCGCTCCCCGCTCCGGCAAATCTCGCGCGACCATCCAGGCCACGCGGGCCGGCGTCGAACTGTGCGCGGAGGCCACCCGCGAAGCGCTCACCGCGCTGACCCCGATCCACGCGCGAGTCCTTGTCGCGATGGCCAACAGCCCCTGCCTGCCGGACCCGGAAGTGCGCGCCGGGCTGACCGCGCGGCTCGCCGCGTTGCGCGAACAACTCGCCGAAGTCCGGGCGACGCGCGCCCGCCAGGAACCCTTGCCGGACGCGGCGGCGGCGATTTTCGACTACAGCGAAGCCATGCTCACGGCCGACCTCACCTGGACCGAAAGCGTCCTCACCAAGGAGACCACGGTGGACAAGTACGACGTCAAGAAAGCCCACCGCGCGCTGTATTCGCCGCCGTCGAAGGACTTCACCGTCGTGGACGTGCCCGCGCTCCAGTACCTCGCCGCCGACGGTCACGGCGACCCGAACACCGCCGCGGAGTACGCGAACGCCGTCGAAGCGCTGTACGGAATCGCTTATACGGTGAAGTTCGCGAGCAAGAAAAACCTCGGCCGGGACTTCGTCGTCGGACCGCTCGAGGGCCTGTGGCGCGCGGACGACCCCAGCGTTTTTCTCGCTCGGGACAAAGAGAAATGGGACTGGACGATGCTGATCAGCCAGCCGAATTGGGTCACCGAGGAGATGGTCCGGGAGGCCGCTGAAAGCGTCGCGAAGAAGAAGGATAACCCCGCGCTCGCCGGAGTTCGGCTACGCACGCTGACGGAGGGCACGAGCGTCCAGATCCTGCACCTCGGCTCGTACGACGACGAAACGCCCACGCTGAACCGGCTCCACCACGAATACCTGCCTGAGCACGGCCTGACGTTCAACGGCGACCACCACGAGATCTACCTGAGCGACCCACGCCGCACCGCGCCCGACAAGTTGAAGACGGTTCTGCGGCAGCCGGTCAAGCCTCTTGGAACACGATCTGCTCCGGCGGAGTCGTGAGCTTGAGCGTCTGCCGCCGGACGGACAGGAGCGTGTGGAGTTCGGTGGCGTGCCCGTCCGGGATGGTGAAAAGCCGGTCGTTGCGGGTGTCGACGTAGTCCGCGAACCCGGCGAGCGAGACGCCGTCGCTCTCGTCCAGGCTCAAATAATCGACGAGGCGGCGGAACAGCTTCGGCAGCAGCACCACGTCGTCGCGCAACTGGGCGCGGCTGGTCAGCCGGAACCCGCTGGTGGTCACGTCGTGCTCCCACACGCCCTTGCCCGCGGTGCGCGCCGCGACCGCCGCGTCGGCCATCGCCTGCCGGAGATCCGGGTAGAGCTTGGAGTAGAATGTCGGATACGCCAGCCCGGTTTCGAGCAGCCGGAAATTCGCCGACGCCTTCAGCGCTTTCGGATCGAGATGCACGTCTCCGCCGTCGGTGGACCGGCCCGCCCGCTGCCCGGGAAACGCGAAAGCGACCGCGCGGCCGTACTTGTCGGCGAACCGGGTCAGGATGTGCCCGCTCGTCTCGCCCGGCATACTGGTGGAAACGCGACCGCCCTCGTCGCGCTCGACCTTCGTGAAACCGAGGTACCGCAACAGTTCTGCCCCGGCCGCGTCAGCCAGTTCTTTCGGCTGACGCCACAACTCGGCCCCCGCGACGCGCGGCCGGTAATGCGTCTCGAGCGCGTCGATCCCGTCGAGGCGCAACTGCACCCCGCCCCGGGAATTGGTGCGCACCTTGAGGTTCGCGGCGGAAAACGCGTCAGCCCGGTCGGGATAGAACCGGACCGAGTCCCCGTCCGGCGAAGCCCCGACGACCCGGAAATGACCTTTGATCAATGTCAACGCCCGCGGAATGACGGTAACTGCCGGAAGTGCCCGGCAGTTACCGTGTTTCCCGAGCCGTCACCAAGCGGTCACTCGTGTTGTGACCACCCGTCACGCCCCGTACGTGCGTTATTACTGGCAGGCTTCGCAATCCGGGTCGTCGATACGGCAAGCGGCACCGTCGACGAGCGGGAAGTCGAAGTCGTCCAGAACGGGAACGACCGAGGCGGTTTCTTCGGACGCGGCGGGCGGCGTGGTGGGAGCAGACATATCCGTTGTAGCGCTCAAGATCGCCGAACATTCCGTGACGCCCGCCACAGCTCAGGCCACCCAGTCCGGAAGAATCTTGTCCCCGTCCGCCGTCGCGCACGCCGGCACCACGCCCGTCCGGTACACCCGCGTACTGCCCGGCGCGCACACGATCGCCACCATGCCGTTGTCCGCATCGGCCCGCACCTGCCGCTCGGCGTCGGCGGGCATCACCACCGTCTCCCCCTCCTGCACGACCTCAACGACGCCGCCCAGCTCGATCTCCGCCCCGCCACCGAGAACCGTCCACACCTGCTCGGTATCGAACGCATGCACCGGCCCGACCGCGCCCGGTGCCATCTCGACTCTCCAGACCGCCTGCCGGCTGCCGCCCTGAGTCGGCGACGCCAGCGTCGTCATCACCGCGTTCGGCGTCTCCGTCCGACGGCTGTCCCTGATGACCACCACTTGCCACTCCCCTTACAATCGACAACACGGTTGTCCATATAGTCAACGAGGTTGTCTACCCATGTCAAGCGATCCGCCCGGATACGAACTGCCGCTGCGCCTGCTGTTCGGCTTCCGCAGCCTGATCGACGACCTGCACGCCGAACTGGCGAAGCAAGGCCACCCCGACGTACGGCCGATGCACGGCTTCGTCTTCCAGGCGATCGGCCCGTCCGGCACGACCGCCGTCGACCTCGGCCGCACCCTCGGCGTAACCAAACAGGCCGCGGGCAAGACGATCGACACCCTGGAACGACTCGGCTACGTCCACCGAGACCGCGACCCCGACGACGGCCGCCGCATGCTGGTGCGGCTGACTGACCGAGGCCTCGACTGCCTCGCCAAGTCAGCGCAGATCTTCGACCGACTACGCGCGGAGTGGTCTGAAACCCTGGGCGCCGGACGGCTTCGCGCATTGGAAGAGGACCTGCGGAAGGTCGCCTCGCCGGAGTCCGCCCGACTGGACCTGCCAGGCTGGTTCTCCGGCGCTTGACACCGCTCGGGAGCGGCAGTTGGATCCGCTCATGCATCGAAGACGGGGACTCCTGCTGGCCGCCGCCGCAACGACCGGGGCGGCAATCGCGGTGACCGTGGGGCTGACGTCCAGCACCGAACAGCCACAGCCCACTCCGCTTGCCGCTTCCGCCCCTTCCTCGACTCCGGCGTCCCCTTCCCCGTCCGCCGCTTCGCCCTCCCCCGCCGCCGCCTCGCCAACCTCGCCGGTTCCCCTGCCGCCCGCCGCGAAGCCCGCCAGCGCGCATCCCCCGCACCACAGCAGCCCGGCGCCGAAGCCCGCACATTCAGCGACGAGCGACCGCGCCCCCAGCGACGCAATCCGCGATCGCGTCTACCAGCCGCCGCTCAACCCGCGACCTCAAGGCCAGGTCCCCGGAGCCGGCTGGGAACCCGGAACGAAGTCCGGCAACACCGGCCCGTCCGACGAGCCCGTCACGACCCCGACGCCCTTGCCGAATCCGGGAACGCACCGGTCCGGCTGAGCAAAGGCCGCACGGAGAACTGCAGACTCCGCCCGGTACCGCTCACCGGCGAAGGCTGATCGGCGGAACCGTCGCCCCACGCAACGTCAAAGCGTCAATCGTCACCGGCCGATACGACAGCGCCTCCAACCGCCCCACCATCTTCTCCACCGGCGCTTCCACGTCCGTGCCGAAGAAAAACGCCCACTCGTGCTCCGGCGAACCAAAGTAAACCGGCGAGGGGAAGACCTCCTCGAACCGACGCCAGCACTTCACCAACGTCGAGTTCCGCCACAACGTCGGGCACCCGCCCTGATACGCGACCACCCCGCCAGGCGTCAGCAACGACCGGCACTGAGCCAGGAATTCCGCACTGTACAACCGATTGTGCTGAGCCTCCGTGGAATCCTGCTCGTCCGGCAGATCCACCAGCACCACGTCGTACTTCTCGCCGCAGGTGTGGACGTACTCCCACCCATCGGCGTAATGCACCCGCACCGGCCCCTCGCCACGCTCCGCCCGGGCCAGCTCAGCCGGCGAGTACCCGTACGGAAGATGTTCCGCGCAAAGCCGAACCGCCTCGACATCGATGTCCACGTGATCGACCGAAGCCCCCGCCTCGGCCGCGATCTGGCACACCACGCCTTCGCTAGACCCGACCACCAGCACCCGGTCCACAGTGGACGCCAGCAACAGCGCGGGCACCAGCAACGCCTCGTGATACACCAGCTGGCTGAACTCGGTGCTCTGCCGCTCGTCGTCGCAGAACAGCGAAATCCCCTGCGCCGTCTTGCCGATCACCACGTGCTGGCAGGCAGTCCGCGTGTCGACCAGCACGTCCGAGACCTGCCACAACCGGGTCAGCCCAGCGCCGACTGGTTCCTCGATGTTCAACTGTCTTCCTGTCCTCTGTGGATAGTGGTGACCCGCGAAACGCTCGCGCCGAGCAAATCGCGCAGCACCTGAACGGCCAGCTCCGGATCCGCCTTGCGCCCGCACGTGAACACGTCCACGAACGCCGACCCGCGCTCCGGATACGTGTGAATCGAAGCGTGCGACTCCGACAGCAGCGCCATCGCCGTCACGCCGTGCGGCTCGAACTGCTTGTACGTCAACTCGCACACCGTCGCGCCGGCCTTGTCCAGCGCACGTTCCAAGCTCTCGCACAACAAGGCCGGATCGTCGAGCAACTCCGCGGACACCCCGGAAAACTCGGCCAGCACATGCCGTCCGGCGAACTCCCCGACCCCAGCGGCCTCCCCGCCGACGAAGTACGACCGCAACGGCGGAAATCCGTTGAACGACACCGAAGAGTAGCTTTGTGTGTACGCGCCGGCGCTCGGAATGTCGACGTAATCCCCCGCCCGCAACGCCAATGGCATCCGATAAGGCGTGCGCTGGTAAAGCACGTCGTCCCCGTCGCACGTCGGCCCCGCGATCACCACGGGCCCGTCCGGACCGCCGTCATGCGCGGTAACCAGCCGATACGCGATAGCCTCGTTCTCCGTCTCGGCAAGCCCGCCGTACCGGCCGATGTCGAGGTACACCCAGCGCCGCTCGTCCGTCGAAGACTTGCGCGACACCAGCACCACCTCGCTGCGAATCACCCCCGCCGACGCCACCACCGCCCGCCCCGGCTCGAACGACAACGCGGGCGCGACCGCGAAATGCCGCCCCACCGACTCGCGAATAACCGCCGCGTACTCCTCCAACGGCGGCGGCGCGGTCAGATACCCCACCGGAAAACCGCCGCCGATGTTCAAGCCCCGCAACGAAACCCCGCGCTCCGCAACCGCGCGCGTCACCTCCGCCGCCGCAGCGATCCCGGCTTCCCAAGCCCGCGGATCACTGTGCTGAGACCCCACATGAAACGCGACGCCCTCCGGATCAAGCCCCAACTCGGCCGCCCGAACCAACAGGTCGACCGCCATGTCCGGCGCACACCCGAATTTCCGCCCGAACGGCGTCAGCGCACCCGGACTGTCCACGAGAATCCGGCAAGAAACAGTAGCCCCCGGCGCGAACTCCGCGAGATTCTCGAGATCCTCAAGGCTGTCAAAGGTAAACCGCCGCACCCCCAAGCGGTGCGCGAATTCGATGTCCCGCGCTTTCTTCACCGTGTTGCCATAGGACAGCAGTTCCGGCCGCACCCCTTGCGCGAGACACAACTCGATCTCCTCGCGCCCGGCAACGTCGAACCCCGCCCCGGCTTGCCGAAGTACCCGCACCACCTCCGGCGCCGGATTGGCCTTGACCGCGTAGTACATCCGAGCTTCCGGCACCATCTTCTGGAGCCGCTCGCAGTTCCCGCGCACCACGTCAAGGTCCACCACGAGACACGGCGTGGGCGGCCGTCGTTCCTCCAGGAACGCCCGGCACCGTTCCACCACCCGCGAGAACCCTTCAGTCACAACGCCCGAGTATAGGTGCCGGTTTCACCGCAGCAGCTCACCCAGCCGCCGCTGGGCAAAGCCTACGAACGGTACACAGTCCATCACTTGACACTCCGCCGCACCGATCTTCCCCCGCCGCACGCCGCCCGTCTCGCCGAATTCCGCCCCGACCTGAGGAAAGAACCGCCCGTTGTCGTCCCCGACGTCGTCGGTCCGCACCCACACCCGCTCCCCGTCCACCAGGTAGGGAAACCGCCGAACCTTCCGCCGATGACGCGGCACCAGAGATTCCGCGTAGTGCAGGAACGAGTTCCGATCATGCCCGACCCCGAGCAGCACAATCCGCGCCCGCTCGCGATACAGCCAGTCAAACGGCGACCCCGCCCCCACCGCATACCCCAGCGGCTGCCGGCGCGTCACCTCCTCGGCCGAAGCCCCGACCGCCGCCACCGACGCCTGCGGATGCCGGCTGCGGCACCGCCCCTCCCACCTCAGCAACGCGTTCGGAACCGCCCCCATCGGCGTCACCAGCCCCTCGTGAAACAACGGCACCCGCCCCCGCGCCTCCTCAACCTCAGCGTCCCCCGGCCCCGACACCTCCGGAAACGGATCCGCCACCTGCGGCGTAAACGCAGGCACCACCACCGTCCCCGCGGAACCCACCGCCCGCAACAACCCCCGCACCACCGCATCCGCCCCGCCATCCACGTTCCCCAACGCGGACAACGACGAATGCACAATCACCACCCCACCCTCAGCAACCCCCAACTCCCGAACCCCCGCACACACCACGTCCGCGTCAACCACAACAACCACACCCCATCCGCAACGCCCAAAGCCAACTCGCCAAGACGACCACTCCACCCCCGCCCCTCGCCCCCGCCGCAGTTAGCACTGGCTCGGCGCTGTCAAGGGTGGCCTCCGGCCATCGCGAGGCGACGCCGAAGGCGCCCTTGATAGCGCCGAGCCAGTGTTAAACAATCAAAAGCGAGGGAGTCCACCGCACCCGAAACTCACCACTCAACAGGCAGCCGCAAAACCCCGAAAATATTCTGATACTCAGACCGCAACGGCACCTCCCCCGCCACCCGCAGCGTCGGAAACCGCCGAACCAACGCAGGCAACGCCACCGTCATCTCCACCCGAGCCAACTGCTGCCCCAAACACTGATGAATCCCGTGCCCGAACCCCACATGCCCAGTCGCGACCCGCCGCACATCCAGCTCATCCGGCCGCTCGAACTTCACCGGATCCCGATTGGCCGCCTGCACCGACAGCACCACAGACTCCCCAGCCCGAATCACCTGTCCCCCGACCTCAACATCCGTCAACGCGGCCCGAACCCCGGTGTGCGCGATGGACAGATACCGCATCAACTCCTCGACCGCCCCGCCGGCAGCCTCCGGCTCATCCCGGACCACAGCCCACTGCTCCGGATTCTTCAACAGCGCATACGTCCCCAACGCCACCATATTCGCCGTGGTGTCCAGCCCAGCGGCGAGCAGGAACGTCCCCAGCCCAGCCAGTTCCTCGTCAGTCAAATCACTGCTGGTCAGATCACTGAACAAGTCATCCGTGGGCGTGGACCGCTTAGCCGGTACCAACGAAGCCACATAGTCCTGCAACTGGCCATAAGCAATCATCCTCTCCTCTTCGGAAAGACCGATATCGTTGATCGCCGCGGCAGATCCGAGAAACGATGCCCGATCCGAATACGGCACCCCGAGCAGTTCGCAAATCATCACCGCGGGCACCGGATGCGCATAAGCCGCGACCAGATCGACGCCAGGACCGGCCTTCTCCATCAAATCCAAATATTCGTCCGCGACCTCAGCGACCCGATCGCCGAGCAACCGCATCCGCCGAACCGTGAACTTCCCCGTCAGCAACTTCCGAAACCGGGTGTGCTCCGGCGCGTCGATCCCCGTCATGTCCCCCACCGGAGCCGGCGGCAGTTCCGAAAACTGCTCCATCCCGGGAAACGGGTAGTGCCACAATTCGTACCGATTGCTGAACCGCTGGTCCCCCAGAATCGCCCGCACCTCCGCGTGCCCGGTGGCCAGCCATCCGACGTGCCCGTCCGGAAACGCCATCCGCGTCAGCGGAGCCCGGTTCCGCACCTCGGTCAGCGACGGCGGCGGATCGAACGGACACCCCTGCGCCCGCCCCATCGGAACCCCTTGCACAACGTCTTCCCCAGTCATCCCCATGCCCCTTTCAGTGTGCGTATTCGCGATTGAAAAGCTTCTTGGACCAGAGATAGCCGCCGACGCCCATCACGGCGCACCAGCCGAGCGCGAACCACAGGTGGTTGCCGAGCGGCTTGTCGAGCAGCAGCGCGCGCAGGGTCTCGATGATCGGCGTGAACGGCTGGTACTCGGCGAACCACCGCAGCGCACCCGGCATCGAATCCGCGGGCACGAACCCGCTGCCGAGGAAAGGCAGCAGCAGCAACGGCATCGGCGTGTTGCTGGCCGATTCGACGCTCTTGCTCACCTGTCCGAGCGCGACACACAGCCACACCAGCGCGAGCGCCACCACCACGAGGAACCCGACCGCGGCGAACCACGAACCGACACCGGCGGCGGGCCGGAAACCGACCAGCAACGCGACCCCGGTGACCACCACGAGCCCGAACAACGCTTGCAGCACACTGCCGAGCACATGCCCGGTCAGCACCGAAACCCGGGCGATGTGCATGGTCCGGAACCGGGCGATGACGCCTTCGGTCAGGTCCATCGCCACCGAAATCGCCGTTCCCTGCACGGTGGCGGTAATGGTCATCAGCAGAATCGTCGGCGCGACGAAATTGGCGTATTCGGCTCTGCCGCCGCCGGCCCCGCCTAACCCGGCGCCGAGCGTGCCGCCGAAAACGTAGACGAACAGCAGCAGGAACACCACCGGCATGCCGACCAGCATGATCGTCAGCGACGGATAGCGGAGCATGTGCTTGAGATTCCGGCGCAGCATGGTCATCGAGTCGCGGACCGGGTGGAAGCGCAGATCGGGTCCGGCGAGAGCGGGAGCAGTCATCGGGAAGTCACCTTTTCGTCAGTGGAGTTGCCGGTGAGGGCAAGGAAAACGTCGTCGAGATCAGGGGTGTGCACGGAAAGCTCGTCGACCTTCACCGAAAGCGAGTCGAGCCGGTCGATCAGCGATTTGAGCGACTGCAGGCTGCCGTCGTTCGGCACACGCAGCACCAGCGCGTCGTTCTGCCGGGACGCCTCGCTCAGCCCGCGCTGCGCGTGGATGAGGTCGGCCTCTTCCTCGAAGCGCAACTGGACGTGTCCGCCGGGGATCTGGCGCTTGAGCTCTTCCGCGGTGCCCTCGGCGACAATCCGGCCGTGGTCGAGCACCGCGATCCGGTCGGCCAGTTCGTCGGCTTCTTCGAGGTATTGCGTGGTAAGGAAAATCGTGACCCCGCCGGCCACCAGCTTGCGCACGATCTCCCACATCGCCCGGCGGCTGCGCGGGTCGAGGCCGGTGGTCGGCTCGTCCAGGAAGATCACCCGCGGGCTGCCGACGAGCGTCATCGCCAGGTCGAGCCGGCGCCGCATGCCGCCGGAGAAGGTCGACACCGGCTTCTTCGCCGCTTCGACGAGATCGAACTGTTCGAGCAGCTCCCCCGCGCGCCGCTGCCGAGTGGACCGGTCGAGGTGGTGCAGATCCGCCATCAGCAGCAGGTTTTCCTCGGCGGTCAGCAGATTGTCGACCGCGGAGAACTGCCCGGTGACACCGATCGAGGCGCGCACCCCGTCGGCTTCCGAGGAGACGTCGTACCCGGCGACCTGCGCCGCGCCGCCGTCCGCGTTGATCAAAGTGGACAGAATCTTGACCGTGGTGGTCTTGCCCGCGCCGTTCGCGCCGAGCAGCGAGAAGACGGTGCCGCGGGCGACGGTGAGGTCGATGCCGTCGAGCACGAGGTGGTCGCCGAAGGATTTGCGCAGTCCGGCGGCGGCGATCGCCGGCCGGGAATGGTTGCTGGACACAGGTTTCTCCAAGACTGTGATCAGGAGCGGTGGATGACGATTTCGCCGAACGCGGTGTGCCCGCGGACCTCGACGGTTTCGGTGGACTCCCCCGGGCTGGCCGAGGTCTCGAGCTGATTGCGCACGTGGCCGAAGTTGGTCTTGACGTCGAGCCAGGCCGCGGTGCCCTTGGCGATGCCGATCCGCAGGTCGCCGATCGCGCTCTCGAGCACGACCGAACCGCGGACGACCTCGCCGAGCGAGATGGCGCCGTTGGACGTCTTGGCGTCGACCCCCGCGCCGGCGTGCTCGACCGTGATGTCGCCGTTGGCCGCGCGCACCCGGACGTCGCCGCCCGCGGACTCGATCGTGGTGTCGCCGTTGGAGTTCTTGATCACCGCGGCCCCGTCGACCGGGCCGAGCCGGATCCGCCCGGACGCCGTGGTGACCTCGGCGTCGCCCGCGACCCCGTCGACCGTGACGTGGCCGACCGAGGTGTCGACGCGCAGCGGGCCGGTGCGGTCGAGGCTGACGTTCCCGGCCGCGGTCTTGAGCCGCGCCTGCCCGAGTTCGCCGGAGCCCTGGAAGGCGCCCGCCTGCACCTCGGCGGAAACCCGCGAGCCGGTGGGCAGTTCGACCGTCACGTCGACCGAGCGGGTCTTGCGGGAGAAGTCGAACGCCCGCATCTTCGGGCCGGTGATGTGCAGCGCGCCGTTGCTGTACTCGACGCGGATCTGCTTGGCGGTCTTGACGTCGGAGTCGTCCGATTCGTCGGTCGGGCGGACGTCGACGACCGTGTCGACGCGGTCGCTCGCGGCGAACCGGACGTGGCCGACGCCGAGGTCGACGGTGACGGAAATCGGTTCGGGAGTGTCGAATTTAGGCATGGTTGTCCCCACATTTCGGTTAGGTGTGCCGTCTCCGCAGGTCAGAGACGGGTGAAGGAGTTAGCGAAGAAGGGAGCTACCGGACCCAGCCGGTGAAGCTCTGCTTGGAGAAACTGCCGCCGGGCTGCTCGAAACGCTGTTCGCGTTCGGGCCGCTGCTGCAGTGCCGCGGTGGCCGCCCGGACGAGCCAGGCGTTGACCGAACGACCCTCCTTGGCGGCGGCTTCCTCGACCGCGGCCTTGAGCTGTTCGGGCAACCGCACGTTGATCCGCGCCGACGGCCCGTCCTCGGAGAACAGCGGTTCGCTCTGCTCCGGAGCCGGTTCGGCCGCGGCCGCGGCGGGCTGAGCGGGTTCAGCAGGCGGCGCGGCCACGACGAAGTTCGGATCACGGCCGCGCAAGCGCAGTTCGACCGAGCCGGGCGCGAGGTCCCGGGTGATCTCGTCGACGGCGCCGGACAGCGTGTCCAGGAGGGTCATCCGAATCGCCGATTCGAGCGATCCGGTCAGCCGCTCGACCAGCGCGCGCCCCTCTTCGCCACTGGCCTCGGCCAGCGTCGCGAATTCCCGCCCGAGGTTGCTTACGTACGTGGTCAAGTCCATGGCACCACTATGGCACACGCTTGGCACCACCACAAGCCATGCTGGCTCACTTTGGCACCACTACGGCACCGTTGAGAGCGAATCCCCAGCTCAGAGGGTGGTGCCATCCGAAAAATCAGGTGCCGCGATGGCGTGCCACCCGATCCCGCAGCAGGGAAAGCCCGCATCTGAGCCACCGCCGCCACGATCCGCAACGCCCCAATGTGGCATTGGGTGCGTCAGGCGCACCGAACGCCACATTGGGTGCGTCGCATGCACCCAATGCCACATTGGGGTTGTCTCAGTGGTGCGGTGTGTGGCGGGTTCGTTGTAGCGGTGGCTGGCCAGGAGATGCGGAGCACCGCCTGCGGCCAGCCGGGCCGCGTGGCTCCGTTGCTGCCGAGGTCCGTGAGGGGAACCCCGAACTCGGCCAGGTAGGCCCGCTCATCGCGCCCCCCCCACCCGAACCACCCCACCGGGCGCCCCCGCACCCCCCCAACCCCCCCCCCCACCT